>CAYTBU010000007.1:0-22048 GCA_964436105.1 uncultured Rickettsiaceae bacterium
GAACATTCACGCCCCAAGCAAATGGCTTGAAGCGGTAAAAATGACTGGTTCTGGGATACAAAAAAACGAACCCTTAACTAAGCAAGAAATAATAGAAGAAATTTTAATGATGGGCCTGCGCTTAAAGGCGGGCATAAATGACAAAAGGCTATGCGAATTAACACATAGCCTTTTTAAAGACGTAATCAACAAAGATAATTTAAAACAATATATAGAACTTGGATTTGTAGATTTAACCAATGATCATTTAAGACTCACAGAAAAAGGTTTACTCATGCATAGCTATATAGTACCGAGATTAATGACTAACTAATAAAATACTATCACACTCTAACAAACATACAGCTCCGACTCCACCATTCGACGCCTCACTAAGCCTGACAAAACCCTGCCCCTAGCATAGATCCATTTCATAAATTCTTGCTTAATCTCATTCATTCCAGAATTATAATTAATTTTTTGCCTCAAGGTTGAGCGCTGCAAGGCGCCAGAACCAATATTAAAAGTTAAAGAAACCAGTGCATCAAACTGATCATCTCCTAATGGAACATTAATATTGCGAATCACTGCCCGCTCTACCAATAGCAAGTCCTTACGCAACAAATTCTCAGCATCTTCGAGTGATAAAGTTGCATAATGCTGACCAGGTAAAATAACATGACCATAACCAATAGTCGGATATCCTGCGGGGCAGACATAAGGCACAGCACTAAATAATTCGAACGACTTAATTATCTCAATTCCTTTGTGGGAAGTAAATCTATGCATCTCATCCCTTCTTATTTATTTTACTAAAAGCGCGCTGTCCAAAATAGAAACTGATAATGCCAGCAAAAATAGCTTGATCATCAATACTCCACAAAACTTCAATATCGGAAATCACTTTAAGGCTAGTACTAATAGCACGATATTGAATGAATTTAATTGCCCCATACATCACAAAAAAACTATAAGCCAGCACTGGACGCACTGAACCATTTAAGGCATCCACCCATGAAATACCGGTCTTATATGTAGAGTATAGAGATGCTTGTTCAATAATGTCCCTAGTAATATAAATCTCTTCGCTACCACGCGCGCCTGGCGAGACCTGACTAAATTCTATTTGTTTTTCAAAGATTTTAAGCTCATGGGTTTTATCATTCTTATCACGAAAAAATTTTAAGATTTCTGGCACGATTGAAGTTATAAAGCCAGCTATTGAGGCTAAAAGTGTAATCATTTTATTTCTCCTTTTTGATTTAAAATTACAGTTACAATATCTATTTTTAACCGACCGATTTTTACATCCGTAATTCGCATCACAAATTGATGGCCACGAAATTTCAAACTAATAATATCGCTGGGTTCTAAATAGAGATATTTTATTGGCAAAGAGAGTGTTAAAAACCCTTCTTCACATCTTGCGATATTGATAATATTATGCGCAAAATACCCCACTTCAGACTCACTCATCACAATAGGCAAATCTAGGTGAGACGTCGGCACAAAACTCTCTTGATCATTATTTTTAAAATGTGATTTCTGATTATAATTTGTAGCGCTGATGAAGTTTACTTCTACTTTGCTAAGCATCATATTCTCTGGAATGTAAGATGACTTGATATATCCACCATCACTATGTTTGATAAGATCACCAGCGTCTATATGCTGCGCTAACTTGGCATCGCGTTTTATAAATTTAATTCTATTTTGCTCATCTGTGACCACATCAAAAAAATAGGAACATCTTAACATATCAATCACGTCCCATACCCCGCCATGCTGCTTAATTATCAGGCCTGATATTGTGTCATTAATTGTTGTAACATCAACTAACTCACGTGCTATATAAACCTGCTCACATAACTCTAATAGCACGCTAGCTAAACTCGCCACGCCAAACTTATTATTAACCCAATGCCCTCTACTCCAAAGCCTACCATCTCTCCAACAATTTAAATATGGCCAAGCAGGATAAGGCCTTGCATCCCAGGTCCATAGAAACATTTGTTCTACGATTTCAGACTCACGCCATCTTTCAATACTCGCCTTAATAGCTTTACGTTGAATAGCTAAATCTACGATCCCATTAGAATATTTTGGCACCCCACCATCGGAGCATAAAGGGTCATAAAAAACATTTGGCTGATTCGAGGCTTTATCGATTGAAGGAAAACCAAATTCAGTAAACCATATCTTCTTTGACCTAGGCCTCCATTTAGTTTGCGCGCCACCAGGGTTAATATGAAAATTATTCCACCAATATTCTATATTTTTCCAAGCGTAGGGAGGTTCAAGTGGTTGGGGCTTACCGTCATTATCAATATAATAATCATAACCTTCACCCTTATCCCAACCAGCTAAAATTTCTTCTTCTGCTATATTGGAACTTTTAGAATTTGTTAGTGGAAAATATGCATCTATTCCAATCATGTCGATATGATCAGATGCCCATAAATCATCCAAATGATGCCACCCACCTTCAGTGTGATGATATTCACTCCAATCCGCGGCGTAAGTAACTTTAACTTCTTTGCCTAAAATTTCTTTAACTCGCCTCGCAACGTCTATTAATTCAAGCACAGCAGGGAAGATATTATTATCCCTTACTTTATTTAAACCAACAAATTCTGATCCAATAACAAAGGCATCGACTTTGCCACGTACAAGCTTAGCATAATGCAAAATAAACTCTTTATACCCTTTGGTCTTATTAAAAAAACTTCTTATCGCATCTGGAGAGCCTGTAATATGCCCTCTCCATGGCTTTGATGGCACATCCATAAAAAACATCGGATATAGCATCACTTTAAGATTTCTGCTCTTAATCTCGCCTAAATAACGAAGTAAGCTAGCATCATTGACTGTGCCACCATAATTAGGATTTCCAGCTGTATCGCGCGATACTAACTTAGCACTTTTCCTACTATAAGATCCAACATTCCAGCCCTCAGAACTATCCAACCCTTCATCTTGATATTCAACTTTTGGCTCAATATCACATAACCCTGCGTTCATATCGCTACCAAACCAGCAAACAACAGGCGCAACCCACTCTAGATTAGGACATGTGTTTTGAAGTTGATTTAAGCTCATAATACTATCAGCTACGCCTGAATGATTATGACAATTAATTGCATCACTCATCAGGACAATGCCATCTTCACTTTTTACTATTTTATGCTGCACTATAGTATCATAAACAAACTCTCCGGAGCCTGGAATCATCACCATATCTCTTACTAAATCCTCTACTCCACTAATTTTCGATCTTCGAATCACTTCAAAACTAAAATTAGGCACGCGATTAGCAAATTCTTCTAATGGTAAATTATCAAAGACAATATACGCAATACCACGAAATGCTGGAGTTTTACCAACTCCATTAGTGGCCTCAATTAAAGGGTCTGGCATTTGCTCATTAGAACCTTTATGCAATCTAAAACGATATTTAGACAAATCGACTAATTCATTATTAATCCACACACGACTTATGTCGGCAATTTCTCCCTTACATATGGCCAGAGCAAAAGTTGCATAATATGTAAAATTATTATCATGATATATAACTCTTGGAATATCAGTTCCAGGATGCTTCTTTACCGTTTCCTTTGAATGCATAATCTCTCTAAGCGGCAAAGCCCAAATCATATTGCCAGGCAAGCGACCATAGCCAAAAATCATTGGTATTGGCCGACCGCCCGCAAAAGATTCCAGATACATATTATCTAAATATTTATGCTGACGATAATATTCATCGGGCTCTATCATAGATTTCTCAAGATAAGAGCCTAATTGCCTACCAGCAATACGCCCAACAGTAGATAAAATACCTCCTCCGATTGCGCCACCAACTGACGAAAAAATTTGCCCTAACATAATTCTCGCTTTTAAATAATAATATTTTTACCCGGTTACCCAAAAATATCTTGATTTACAAAAGGTTTTCCTACATATTTTTATAAACTTTTAATCAGATATTACTCACATGCTTCAACTCCTTAGAGTCTTGTTATTTTACTTCTCAGTAACTATCATCACCATCATTGGTATTATTCCGCTAATATTTCTATGTTTATCAAAATCTAGCTACGCCTCTAAATACGCATTAGTAAAATGCTATAGCCGTGCTTTTATTTCTCTTGGAAAATTTATTGCTGGAATGAATTATAAAATTGAAGGTTTAGAAAATATACCGAAAGAATGGCCAGCTGTTATACTAGCAAACCACCAATCATTCTGGGATAATATCATTATGCCAGTATTATTTCCTATTCAAAGCTG
Source organism: uncultured Rickettsiaceae bacterium (assembly GCA_964436105.1). Classification (GTDB taxonomy): domain Bacteria; phylum Pseudomonadota; class Alphaproteobacteria; order Rickettsiales; family Rickettsiaceae; genus JAGOJE01. Next base: position 4,267 of record CAYTBU010000007.1, read on the forward strand.
GGTGATTAAAAAACAACTACTCAATGTGCCGATATTTGGTTATGGACTCAAATTAATGGAACCAATAGCACTAGATAGAAGCGCAGCTATGTCTGTCAGGCAAATATTACAGATTGGTAGTCAAAGACTGCAATCTGGTATATCTGTAGTCATTTTTCCTGAATCTACTAGATTAAACCCTGGACAAACTGTACCTTTTAAACCTGGGTGCGCAGCTCTTGCACATGCGAATAATGTACCTATCATACCAGTGGCTCATAATGCCGGCACCCTATGGCCAAAAGGATTATGGATCAAGCCAGGAACAATCACTGTCAAAATTGGAAAACCATTTTATCCGCGCAGAGATCAAGATGCGCGCGAACTAAGCGCCGAGGTCGAAAAATGGATTGTCACAACCAAAAATTCACTATAGTCTTTTCAGTTGAATAAAATTATCTAGGACGTCTGTTATTATTCCGGCGAGGATATCTTCTATGCCCTAAAGGTTTTTTACCATTTTCTGAGCGCATCTCGTCAGAATTATGATTCATCTTAAAAGACTTTGGCTTATTAGCTCTTGCTCTAATTAACGAAACACCAAAAATACCAGCAAAGGCAACAAAGGCAAAAATCAATCCACCAATCAACATATCGCTACGAGCTAAAGACAAAGTCACATAACTAATTGTTAAGATTGAAAAAAAGCCAAACATTCTACCCATGAATGCGGCTTTAATATTAAACTTATTATGAATAAGATCACAATCATGGCTATGTTTTTGCTCTTTTTCTACAGCCGCTAATAATTTTTCTAAAGTACCTGGATATAATTCTTCATAAGCAGCTATAACATCAACAGGTGGCAAGTTTTGCTGTAATTTCTGATAATAAGCGCTGCTTTGCACTTCCTGTAATCTATTATTATGTGTATAGCCCTTATTTAAGCTATTATCTTCAATAAAAAATGACTTAACTTCTCTCATCACTACACTTCACTGTATATAAACTATTCAAATAGTCACCTACTCTCAGCCAATATTGCGCAATCTCTTGTCTCTTCAACGATTTGATATTGATAGTGTAGAAACTATAACAATCTAAAAATCCGTTCAAAAAAAATTGCCAAAATTGTTGCATAAATCTTATAAATTAACTTAATTCTGGAATAAATGGTTCACCGCGGAAATTTACCGCATTATTGAACTGATTGCAACAAGTTATAAATTTTTTATCACAAAATGCACCTTGAGGATAGAGCCCTTTATCAACTCCGCACCTTAGGTCACCAAAACTAGCGCGACAATCTTTACCATAGCTCTCGAGCACGCTTTGTTTTAGCTTCAGCGTTATAGGTTCTAATATTATCTTAAAACTCAAATCCTGTTTGACCATTTCTTGGCAAAAATATTGTGCTAAATGATATGTCTTACACGATGTTAAAAAATACATACTAACATTGATATAGCGCCCTAACAAATCATCACCAAAACTAACGCCTTTGTCTTCAAAAATACCGGTAATTTCAATTCTATCTTGCGCTGAGTCGTCAAAAGAAATGTTAACTGGATTCATACCAGAATAAGGAAGGTATTTATCTTTATTGATCACTAATATTTCATTATGAGCAGTAAAAAATGATCTCTGCTTCCCTTTAATCACTTCATAACAATAAACAAACTTCTCGCCATTTTCTAAACATTTCAAAACATCATCAGGAATCTCCCTCATATCACCTCTATTAATTTGATCTCATCGATGATAATACTCCCATCTATATGAGTATGATATTTAAGCACATCACTAGCAAACCTCACTGCAATATCAAAATTTGCACTTAAGCACAGAGCTTGCGAAGGCGCCAGCACGTCTGGCAAAATAATCAGACCTCTATCACAATCAACTTCTGCTGGCATATTCACCAACACCGAATCCTGATCAAGCATAGTAATACGACGACGATAAGGATTGAGCGCATCTGGGTATTCTTTATATATTTCCAAAACTATATCTGACTCATCCAATCGAGTTATCTTCTGATTTTTTATCTCATAATCAGCATAATCCCTCATACGAAAGCTATATTGCTGCCCACGCCGCCCCCTGAAAAAACTATTAAATTCTTCAAACTCAACCCGACTTAGCCTACAATCAGAAATAATATATTGCTGCAGGCCATGATCATGATCAAGCATTCTTGATTCTCGACCAGAGCCAGTAGTAATGCAAGATGTAGCAAAAACTGGCCCACCAACTGCATGTATAGCAATAAAATCTGGTAATTTGACATTATGAAAATTTTGCATCCCATTACACTCTAAGTAAAGCTTTATAATTAATTACCAATTTCATTGTCATAAGATCTTGCCCCCTAACCCATTCAGAAAATTTATTATTAATACCAATTAAATGATAATGCTCTGAATATAGATTCTCTACTTTTAACAAATTAGTAATAGCACTTCCAATCTTAAGCAAAGTATCTTGTCCTTTTCCGCGCACGAAAATACATAATTCAAAATCCACTTCATACCTTTCAACAGAAGCGTTAGAAATATTGGAGCTTTTGAGTATATTAATTAGAATGAATGGATATTTTGCATCTTGCTGCACAGAAAAATATACTCCAATATTCATCAGCCGAAATAACTCATGCTGTTTTAATACCTCATATAATTTTTCTTGTAATACAGAGATAAAAGACAAAGACATAGTTTTCTCTAATTCATAATTTCAAGAGCGATAATTTGCAAAAGGCGACCATTCTCTTCAAGATCAATAATCCGCTTTATTTCAAACACTCGCTCTTTAAAGCTTATTCTCATTTTATTATGCACGCCTTCAAGAGCCCTAATTTTGAACATAAAATACCCTTCCGTAACCACGTGACCGAAGTGAAAATTCTCTAATGAACCTACTTTGCTATAATATAATGGTTTGATCTGAGCGAAGGTGACATATATCTCTTGCCAATTATCCTCTGATATTTCGGTAGCAATCAAATTTTCAAGCAAGGAAATACGATGTTTTAACAACCCAAATAAAGGTAATTTAGCCATAATCAGATACTCATTATACGATAAGGTTGATATAGTTTTTGCACCTCGCTTGACATGACTGAAACACTACCATGATTATCATACATTTCAGCTACGTGAAGCATAAGAGCTTGTCTTATATAAGCTGGAATATCCTGCTGATTTTTATAACCAACTACATATTTAACCCTTAATTCCTTGAGTCCAGATATATAGTCAAATCTAACCACATTATCTTTGATAGCATAAGCAAATTTACACCCATCATTTGCAGTAACTTCAAGAATCTCTGCAATGGGAGAGCCATATAATTTTACCGTGCTATTAATGGTTTTATCAAAGGACATTTGTACAATTGAATAGAGCAATTTAGTCCGCAGAAAATTTTCTGCAACGCAAATCGCTCCATCAATTAAATCATGCAGCCACAGATCATCATAATCATGAGATATACGCAAATAGTTTTTGACCGCCTCAATTTTTAAAATATCTTGAGGCTCAGTCGATAATATTTGATATGACATATTTACGCCGCTGACATTTCTAGGAACTTAATAGCATTGCTATTCACTACATCACCACCAACACGCTTAACAGCATAGAACTTCACAAAAGGTTTTTCTGTATAAGGATCTCTCATAACGGCAACCCCACTGCGATCAACAATTTTATAACCCGCTTTAAAATCACCAATCATAATTGGTATAGACCCTTCAGAGATCACAGGCATATCCGATGAGCAGATCACAGGAACACCGAACAAAGTTTCTGGATAAGCTTCTGAAAGTGCAGCTTGCCAAATAAATCTACCGTTACGATCCTGCAATTTTTGCAGCTCAGATAAAGTAGTACGATGCATAAGAAAACTAGCATTAGCTAAATAATCTTCTTCTAAAGAATTCATTAAATTCAACAAATCCTCTGGACTTACTTTCTCAGCGCTAGCAGTATGAATTTTATTTATCTCAGTATTTTGCAAAACACCTGATGGCTGATTATTGCCATCGCCTTTTAAGAAGCTTCTATTTTCTGCCTTTACAAAACTATCTTGCAGTCTTTCATTAAGCCATTGCTCAATATTTATTGCTGCATCATCAAGTAATCTTTGTGTAGCTTTTGGCTGAGCATATAATTCATGCACCATAATTCTTTTTTGTTTTAATTTTGGTGCATTTGTATCACCTCGCTCTGCTGCATCTAAAGTCCAGCCGCAATCAAAATTTCCTTCTTCAATAATAATATCAAGCGCATTAGTAGAAATTGTTTCGACTGATGCTAACCTCCTCATTGGTGATCTCGTATTCAGACCAGTTAAAATCTTATTATAAAGAGCTGGAGTAAGAAGATAACCTCCCTCCTCCTCGGCACTAGACAACGATTTTGTTTCAAGATTTGATATATCACCCTTGCGAATATAATCTGCGAAACCTTTGGACTCAGATGCCCCCATAAAAGGAGCATCGGACGCTATCATAGCATTTTGTATCTGATTCATTTTTACCTCTATTTCTTCTAATTTAAGATTATTTTTACGATCATATTGCACCAATTCGTCGTTAATATGATTTAGTTTATTATTGATTTCTGAAAAATTCATAATTAGCCTCCTTAAAGCTATAGTGTGGAAATTGTACTAAGAATCTTATCAAGAGATCCATTTAACCTCTCAAAACCTTGTACATCGGATGATTTAATATGTTGAATTTGTGCATAACTATTGGCTGGAAAAGTCACAATACTTACCTCCCACAAATTAGCGTCAGTAATTTCTCTGTAACCATCGGCATTATTCCGAGATTTACTAACAGTAAAACCTATACTAAAAGAACTAACAGCTCCTTGTTTTAAAAGAGCTATAGCCTCCTGTCCTTGCTGTATAAAGCTATTAATATTCGCCTCAATATATAAGCCATATTCATCTTCAACCATGGACGTAATAACCCCAATTGGTTTTGTCGCATCATGTTGCCAAAGAAATTTAATATTATGTAACGAGTTGCAAGATGAAAAAGCACCACGCAAAACAATATCACTATGGCTATCGACTACACCAAAAACACTAGCATAGCCCCCGATAGTGACATAATCTTTTGTAGCACTTTTTATCACCAATTCATCGGTGGTAAATTTTTGCATTTAGCTTAAATCCTAAAGAATGTTTAAAAAGAAAATTGATATTATCACCAAAAATCAAGTGAAAATCTGGTGATAAAAGGAATCTACATCATAAGCCCCTTTCCACTAATCCCCTATTTGTATATTTTTTTATATTGTGTATAATAAAGTCATAATAAACATCAATAGACCATGACAATTAGAATACACAAACCAGAAGATTTTATTAAAATGCGCGCAGCTGGCAAGCTGGCAGCTGAAGTACTAGACTATATAACAGATTATGTATCGCCAGAAGTCACCACTAATTACCTCAACAACTTATGTCATGATTTCATTATTAAAAATGGAGCCATTCCTGCGCCATTAAATTATCGTGGCTTTCCTAAATCAATTTGTACTTCTGTAAACCACGTGGTATGTCATGGCATCCCTAACGATAAAAAACTTAAAGATGGCGATATAGTAAATATAGATGTAACTGTTATTCTAGATGGATGGCACGGCGATACTAGTCGTATGTTTTTTGTTGGCAAGCCTAGCATCAAAGGCACTCGCCTAACGCAAGTAACTTATGATGCGATGATGATTGGTATCGAAATGGTAAGGCCCGGTATCTGTCTTGGCGACATTGGCCATGCTATACAAACTTATGTTCAAAGTCATAATTATTCAGTAGTTCGTGACTATACCGGCCATGGTATTGGGCAAGTATTCCACGATGAACCAACTGTGTTACATTACGGCAAACCAGGAACTGGACCTATTTTAGAAGAAGGTATGTTTTTTACAATCGAGCCTATGGTCAATGCTGGACATCATGGCACTATTTTAAGTAAATTAGATAATTGGACTGTCACCACCCGCGATAAATCTCTCTCTGCACAATTTGAGCATACGATAGGAGTTACAAGCTCTGGGTATGAAATATTTACCCTATCACCAAAACATTTATATAGTCCTCCTTATGCCAAATAATATCACGACTTCTGATCCACATTTTATTGGTCATAGACAGCGTTTGAAAGAAAAGTTCTTGAGTAGCAATCATAAAGATTTTGCTGATTATGAATTATTAGAATTAGTTTTATTCAACTCAATTCCAAGAAAAGATGTAAAACCCCTCGCAAAAAAGCTATTACAAGATTTTGGCAATTTACGCGCAGTTATCGCAACCCCTGAAGCAAAGCTGCTAGCAATTGAGGGCATTACTAAATCAACTTGTATTAATTTTGCCGTAATTAATGAAATATTAGATCGTTCACTACAATCACAGATAATGAAAAAGAATATATTAAGCTCATGGGCAGCATTAATGGATTATTTACGTATCAGTATGGGGGACTCAAAAACCGAACAATTTAGAACTCTATTCCTCAATAAAAAAAACATATTAATTGCCGATGAATTAGAAACGACAGGCACAGTAGATCAAACTCCGGTATATCCACGCGAAATTGTAAAAAGAGCTTTATTTCATGAAGCCAGCGCTATAATATTAGTCCATAATCACCCAAGTGGAGACCCAACACCTTCTAAAGCAGATATTATTCTGACCAATCAAATCGTTGAAGCTTGTAAGACTTTTAACATTATGGTACATGACCATATCATTATTACTAATGATGATTTTTATAGCTTTAAATCAAATTTACTTATATGAATATTGAATCTAATCTTATACTATTATTATTTTCAATTATAAGTTGTGCGACATTAACGCGCTTTGCTATTAGTTTTTTTACTAAGTTACAAATATTAGATATACCGAACGAAAGAAGGGCTCACAACCGACCAACACCACGTTGTGGAGGCACCGCTATAGTTCTTACTTTGATCCTAGGACTTGCATTATACGACTTCATCACACCTAATCCTCACAATCTTTACTCTGGTTTTTCTATTCCCCTAATATTAGCAGCCACTATCTCACTATTTGATGACATTAAACCCATACAACCAATCTTGAGATTCATAGCTCATCTTGCCATTGCTGCATTTGTTATAGACATTTATCTTCCACCAAAAACTTTATTTCATAATGAACTACCAATCTTAATTGACTATATAATGACGATCATAGCTCTTACTGCTTTTATGAATGTCTATAATTTCATGGATGGCATAGATGGCATCACCTCCACTCAGTCGATACATTTAAGTATGACTATAATCATCTTATGTTTATTACATTATAATACTATAATTAGGGTTGATCTCATATTATCTTTATCCATAATTACTCTTGGTTCTTCAATTGCTTTTCTTTATTTTAATTGGCCTCCAGCAAAAATTTTCCTAGGCGATGTAGGCAGCATCTCACTTGGCCTCATAAATGGTATATGTTTAATTCTGATTGCCGCATCCGAGCAAAGACTTTTCCTATCTGCAATAATTGCAAGCTTATATTATATAGCTGATGGCGGTGGTACGATTCTAATACGTCTTGCTAAAAAAGAAAAAATATGGCTACCTCATCTAAATCATTTTTTTCAGCAAGCTAATCGTAAAGGAATGAATCATAAAACAATCTGTAGCAAAATTGCTTTATGTAATTTCATTCTAATGATGCTATCAATTGGAGCTCTCTATTATCCTATCATATCCTTTGCTTTTGCTTTGCTCACCGTAATGATCATTCTAATACATTTTAGTAGATGAAAACGATATCAGACGAAATAGATAAAGTTTTAAGAAATGTATTTGCTAGGCATAATAAAAATTTCGCTGAAATAATGATTAATTGGCCAAAGATTACTGGGGCTAAATTTGCCCTATCTACTGCGCCTTTTAAAATATCCACTGGAACAGAAAAGGGACGCAAAATAAATATTTTGCATGTAAAAACTTCAAATTCTGCAACTAGCCTTGAATTTACTTATCATCACGATATTATCATTGAACGTATATCTGTGTATTTTGGTTTCAAAGCCATAGATAAAATAATTATCAAAGTAATATCAGACCCAATATAGAAATTATTATATGCATATTTTACTAACTATACTTTTTCCTCTGTTATTTTTAACGTCCTGCTATGAGAAAGACTTCTCAACACCTGCACAAAAACAAATAGATGAATATAGGCAAATTGGACGTATGTGTATGGCCCAAAAAAAACCAAACCAAGCAGAAAATGCCAACACAAAAACTGAAGAGCATAAACCAGAAGAAGTAGAAGCACCTCAAATCGACACTAGCACTATGTTTATGATCCAAAAGGATGATATCGTGTTAGGAAATCCATTAGCAAAAGTGGTTGTTTTTGAATATTCAGCGCCTACATGTACCCATTGTGCTTATTTTCATAAGACTTTCCTACCCACCCTAAAAGCAAAATACATTGATACTAATAAAATAGCATATGTAATCAGATCATTCATTAGTAACAAGCAAGATCTAGATGCTGCAATACTAACTCGCTGCGTTCCTCAAGAACAATTTCTTAAAATGATCACTATCTTATATGCACAACAAGAATCTTGGGCCTTCAATGCAAAATATCGTGAGATCTTAACTAATATTGGCCAATTATCAGGATTAACTCCAGAACAATATAATACATGTATTGCAAATACAGAGTTCGCTGACTTCCTAATCAATAATACTAGAGCAATAGCGCATTTACCTAAATTCATGGGCACCCCATCTTTTGTAATAGATGGACAATTACTAGAAACCGCGTATACTCTCGAGAATCTATCAAAAGCAATTGATCAAGCAATCATAAAGAATGAAAAATCAGAAAATTAATGAGCTAAGCAACAAAATAGATATTAAACTTAAGGGGCAAGATAACAAATACGCTAAAAACTCACCCTTAGGATCCAGCACAAAAATCGCAACCGACCTTGTTGCTGGAGTATTAGTTGGTTTGATTATCGGCTTAACCCTAGATCAATGGCTAAGAACCAAACCATTATTTCTTATAATATGTTTGCTACTTGGCGTAATCGCCGCTATAAAAAATATAATGATCAGTTTAAAGTAAAAAAATGCACAATAGCCCTTTAGCACAATTTGAATTACACACAATCATACCAATCTCCTTATTTGGCTATGATATAAGCTTGACCAATTCAGGCGTTTTCATGCTAATGTCTGTGCTTTTAATAGCTACATTCTTTCTTATAGCAACAAAGCATATTAATATAAACACTCCTTCTAGAACTCAAATATCAGCAGAATTAGTTTACCGATTAATTGCGGATATGTTAGGAACCAATGTAGGAGAGAAAGGTAAACCCTTCATACCTATTATTTTTTCTGTTTTTTTGTTTATTTTATTATGTAATTTATTAGGCTTAATGCCTTATAGCTTTACTGTAACAAGCCATATCAGCATCACTTTCACTCTTGCAATGATGATTTTTATATTAGTCACATTAGTAGGTTTTATAAAACATGGCTTCAAATTCTTCTCGTTATTCGTACCGCATGGCATACCTTTGTGGCTAGCGCCTCTGCTTTTCGTCATCGAACTTTTTGCATTTTTAGCACGGCCTATCAGCTTGTCATTACGTCTTGTAGCTAATATGATAGCTGGTCACGTGTTGCTAAAAGTCATTGCTGGCTTTATGGTCAGCTTAATGTTTATACTCAAACCTTTACCATTACCATTAATGGTGATATTATTTGGCTTTGAGCTATTTGTTGCTATACTACAAGCTTATATTTTTACATTATTATCCTGCGTATATTTAAGCGACGCAGTAAATTTACATTAAATCAAACTAAAAGGAGAACATTATGGAACTATTATCATTAAAATTTATCGGAGTAGGTATGATGGCATTTGGTATGCTAGGCGCCGCGCTAGCAGTAGCTACTATTTTTAGCGCTCTACTAACCTCAATGGCACGCAACCCTTCAACATCAGATCAGTTACAGCGTATGGCTCTGATTGGAGCTGGGCTTGCTGAAGCAATGGGACTATTCTCATTTGTTATCGCAATTATTATTATATTTTCGTAAATATTGATGCCACAACTTGATCTTGCTTTTTTCCCATCACAAATTCTATGGCTAATAGTTAGTTTTATGGTGCTTTATTTATTTTCAAAGCACCTAATACTCCCTAAAATAGAAAATATCATCTCCATGCGCTTCTTAAAGATAAACGAAGATCTTAAGGAGGCATCAAAATTACGTGATGAAGCAATGGTCTTACAACAAAAACTAGATCAAAAAGAACAAGATACCCACGATCTTTTAATCAAAATGCAAGCCGAAATAACCACAAAATTTGCTGAAGAAAAAACCGAACAAATAACGAAGCTTCACCAAGAAGCTTCGAATTTAATAACCAAAGCAACGCAAGAAATAAATCAAGCAATGCAAGAATCTAGAGAAGATATTGGGCACTACGCCGTTGGTCATGCGCAGACTATAATCTCAAACATAACTGGGATAGCAACAAAAATAGAGGACCTTAATAAGATATATAAGGAGGTGATAAAAAATGATTGATGCAAGTTTCTGGCTAGCGGTTTCGTCTATAATTTTTGTTGCTCTAACTTACAGACCAATTAAGACAAACCTATTTGCATATTTAGACAAAGAAATAAATCAGATCCAAAAGGATATTTCAGAAGCCGCCGCCTTAAAATCTGAAGCACAAAACCTAGTAACCAACCTCACACAAAAACTAGCTCAATATGAAGAAGAACATCAAACTATGGTCAATCGGGGAATAAAACAAAATAACAAGCTCTTAAGCCATAGCAGAAAAGAATTAGATCTGTTTATCACAAAAAGGCAACAAGAAATCACTCTGAGAATAGAACATCTAAAACTTAATGCAATTTACCAAACAAAAAATGAATTACGCCAAAAAGCAACTGACTTGACTATTTTTTATCTTAAATCACACTCTCACCTACAAATATCAGATACCGCAATCGCAGCACGATTACTTAATCTGTAGTTCAAACGAACAATCATCCCTCAATCTATTATTTGGCATATCAAGTAACGGCACAGGATGAGATTGATTATTAGAAATTTTGAAGCTAGTGACAAGCGCTTTATTAATATAAGTCAGCTCCAAAACTTTAGGCACAAGCCCTTTCACATTGCGCGCAGAAAATGATCGGTGCATTTCATAGTTATTGCCATGCACATGTAATAAAAGAAAATCTTTATTCAACGCTGATAATAATTTAATAGCCTTTAAAATCTCTCCCTCACGGATAAAATGTATTTCTAACACTATACCAGTAACATTAGATGAAGCCTTTAAAATACCATCAAAAGCCTCATATTCAGCTCCTTCAATATCCATTTTAATGAAGATTTTTTTATTTTGTAGCCCCAGTTTATTAACCTGCTGAGTGAATGAAGAAATATTTTGTGACGAACTATCTTTATTATATAAGAACTTATCGGTACCTATACACTGGCTAACAAAAGTAAAATACTTATTCTTACTTGGAAAGGACTCTACCCCACAATCAAAGCCATATGATGGTTTATGATAGGAAGCGGAAAATTTCTCTTCAAATGAGATATCATTAGCTATACCATAACCAAATAGGACATCTGCGTCCTTACAAGCCTTTTCTGGAACGACATACCCACCATCATAATCATTCCCCAATCGCAAGAGATGTAACGGGCCATTATTATCTGCTACTTCATAAACAACTAATAAATTGGCTAGGTTTTCATATGCTTGTTTTTGAACCTTAGGCGCCATAATCTCATCTTCAAAAAACCTTTCTATTTTAGTGCATACGAAGAATGGATCTAATATCATAACGAATAAGATAACAAAACAACTATAAAAAAAACCACGCAAAAATTTTGAATAAGACAAAATATTACCCCCTAAAATCAAATCTCAATTTTATATAAAAACTATTTATAACTACTAGACTCGCCCACAATAACTAAATCCTCATCCTCAATAGCACCACGAACTTCTTCATATATATCACTATCTTTTCCTACTGCTCTCTCAAGATAATACAATAGATTACGCCCCGCATAATCGCATTGCTCAAAATTAGCAACTAAAGGGAACAAATAACTAAAAACCTCTGGATGATGGACAGAAGACATTAAGACCGTCTTTTTCTGAGCATTTACAATATTAATATCCGCTCTCTGATCAAGTAAATATTTTACAATATTTAACCCACCAACTCTTGCGGCTTCTATTAAAGGAACATGCCCATAATCGTCTAGAGCGTTAACATCAACCCCAATATCTTCAACCAGATACTTCACTATCCCTAAATGACCATAATCACATGCAAATACTAATAATGTTGCCTTCTCACTATCCTCGATTATAGAATCTGGCTTAAGATGTTTCTTTAAAGATTCTAGATCTCCAGCAACGCAATAATCTAAAAGATTAGGCATTATATTTTAAACTCAAATCATTACAGATACAATCCAATGAATTATTATATCCGGCAAGAATAAACAAAACAGATAATTATATCCAAAAACACTATTTGGTCTAAATTACAAAACAATATGTTACAAATTGATGACGAGTAGGATGGTGCCGGATATCGGATTTGAACTGATGACCTACCGCTTACAAGGCGGTTGCTCTACCACTGAGCTAATCCGGCATATTTGATATGCTTAAATTATACCCCAGACAGAAGCTGGGGCACAACATAGAACTTAAGCTGCTGCTTCTTTTTTAGGAGCTTTTGGCTTACGATTTTTTAATTTTACTGCAATTTCTTTTTGAATATTTGCAGGCAGAGCTATTCCAGCTTCTGTAATAAACTTAATAACTCTTTCAGTTGGACGAGCACCTTGGCTTAACCAATAAGCAACTCTATCAGACTTTAAAGTAACACGGTTACCTTCATTATCTGCTAAAAGAGGATTATAAGTGCCTACTTTTTCTATAAAATCACCATCACGAGGCGCTGTAGCATTTGCAACTACAATACGATAATAAGGCTTTTTCTTTGCGCCACCACGAGCTAAACGAATTTTTACTGCCATAAATATATATCTCTACTTAATCTTCTCTTCTTTGAACATAACATGCTTACGCACAACTGGGTCATATTTTTTAAATGACAGTTTTTCTGTCTGAGTTTTTGGATTACGTTGTTTTACCAAAAAATACCCAGTATTTGCTGTACTTGTTAGTTTTACTAAGACTGTTTTAGTTTTTTTTGCCACTTTTAAGCTCTGAAAATATGTTAAAAAACAAGCCAGCACTCTACATGTTATCGAAATAATAGTCAAGCAAGAAAATGCAATCATCCGCAATAATTTATAAAAATGTAATAGACAAAACACAAATAGTCTATTATAACCCTTGGCATAAGATGAGTATGGCTCGGTAGCTCAGTTGGTAGAGCAAAGGACTGAAAATCCTTGTGTCGCCGGTTCGATCCCGGCCCTGGCCACCATCTTATATTTTAAAATGCAAACATCTTACATAACCGGCTAGATCTGTATATTTTTGATGTAATAGATAGCCAGCTGCTACAAATAAATCAGTAACAACCTCCTCTTGATCATAACCTATCTCCAGATAAATAGACCCATTAACGCTTAAAAAACTACGTGCTTTGATAGCAATTTCTTTATAAGCCTCTAGCCCCTTATCCGCAGCGAACAAAGCTAAATGCGGCTCATATAAAGCCGTTTCCTGCGCCACTTCTAAAGAATCACTCTCAATATATGGAGGGTTCGCAACTATAATATCAAACTTTCTCTCTTGCGTGATATTATCAAACCAATCACTCTGAGTAAATTCAACATTACTCATGTTAAATCTTGTCGCATTTTTTCTAGCTATTTCGATAGCATCAATACTTATATCAACAGCAACACCAGAAGCTTTCTTTAATTCTAATAATAATGTTATAATAAGGCACCCAGAACCAACTCCCAGTTCTAAAATTTGTAACTCTTCTTGCAGATAAAAATCTGATAATATTGCTTCAATCAATATTTCTGAATCCGGCCTAGGAATCAAAACATCCTGACTCACCTCAAAATCCCGACCGTAAAACTCTCTAAACCCAAGAATATACGCTACTGGCTCTAACTTAAGGCGCCTAGCAACAAATTGCTCAAATGCCTCTATTTCGACTGGACCAAGTTCTTCTTGTGATCTTAATAACAAAAATTCTTCACTTACCCCTAAAACAGCTTTAAGCAAAATACGAGCTTCCATAAAATAACTTATTATCCCAGCATTTTTTAGCTTAATGCTAGCTTCCTGCAATAATCTTCCTATCTTCATTAATAATCCACTTTCACAAAATACAAGCCATGTGCAGGAGCAGTTGGCCCAGCGCATTTTCTATCTTTAGCGTCAAGAGCCTGCTTCACATCTTCGGGTTTCCACACTCCAGTTCCAACCAACACTAAAGTACCAACAATATTACGCACCATATGATGTAGAAAAGAAGGCGCGGACAAAGTAAAATGCACCTCCTCCCCAGCCCTTGATATTTCAAGCTCATTTAAAGTCTTAACAGGAGACTTTGCCTGACAAGCAACAGCTCTAAAAGAAGTGAAATCATATTGACCTATCAAATACTTACTAGCCTGCCGCATAGCCTCTAAATCAAGCTCATGCTTCACCCACCAGACTCTATCTCGATCGATCGCTACCTCACCCGCTCTATTACTAATCCGATATAAATAATGGCGAGCTTTCGCAGAAAAGCGCGCATGGAACTCTTCATCCACCACTTCAGAATGCAACACAGATATTTGATAAGGCTTTAGAAAGTGATTGATAGCGCGCATCACTGTATAAGGCTGATGCTCTTTAATTAAATCAAAATGCACTACTTGACCTAAAGCATGTACCCCCGCATCAGTACGCCCAGATGCAAAAATCACAGGCGATTCATTACTGAATTTAGATATCGCAATTTCTATTAACTCTTGAACCGAAAGCGCGTCTTTTTGACGCTGAAATCCTGCAAGATTAGTACCTAAATATTCTACTATAATTTTATAACGCGGCATCACTTCTCCTGCACAATAGCAAAAAAGCCCCTTAAAAGGAGCTCTTTTTGAACAATTATACTAACTATATAGGAATATTAAAAGTTAATTCTTAGCTTAGCAAAGCCAGTATCACCATTATACTCAGACTGCCAATCTTTCTGATATCCTATACTAAGTTCCACTGCTTTACTTTTTACAACATTCACACTAGCTCCTAAAGAAAACATAGTTTTATTAGTAGATGATATAGGCGAAATAGGCAGAGCCGTATTACTAGACAATACAGTAACTATAGTCTTGTTAGATTTCATTATTGGCGTATAGCTAACTCTTGCTGACACTTCCGGCTTTACACTAAAATCACCGATATCAAAAGATTTACTCAAAGCAAAACCAGTATATAACGACACCCTTTTACCAGTTAAACTATTAATAGACAACATAGCATTACTATCTTTTCCAAGCTTAACTTGACTCGCATTAACTCCAATTGTAGGAGCTAATAATACGTTTTCTACAAAATTGTAATAATAAGTAGCGCCTAAATTAGCCCCCATTAAAGAACCCTTTCTATTTGAACCAATTTTAGAAACATCTTTATTTTTTACGCTCAGCTTACCGCCATAGACACTAGTGCTAAGCATAATATCTTCTGTAACCATCGCACCACCATATAAACCAAACACAGTTGAACTAATATCAGTTTTACTAGTTGATCCAAGATTGCCATTAATAGAAGATTTTATGTTGTTTTTACCAAGAGATGAAAACACACCAATGGTATATGCATCACTCAACTTAACATCAGCGCCAAAAGAAATAGAGTTAGAGCGCTCTTTTGCAGAGCTAAGCAAAGCAGAATTTTTTACTTTATGCACTCCACGACCAACAGAACCACTAACCCACGCACCATATTGCACAGTATTTTCGTCTCCAGATGCCACTAAACCATTCATACGACTATTAAGATCTGCAGTGATATGATCTAAATGATTAGTAGTAATAGAATGTAATTGCACAGCACTCTCGTGCGCAGTAACTGCATTCACCACACTTCCAACTAAAGTGTCAGTATCTTGAGCAGGATCTATGCTTTTCAAATATTGCACTGAACGTAAAACCCTTTCATCCTTTAAAATGGTTAAATTCTTCAGCAAATTCCTTACATAAGCTTCGTTTAGGTCACCTTCTGATATTTGAGCAAATTGCACGAGATATTCCGCTGTATAAGCACCACACGCCACCCCACTATTTTGGTTACGCACCTGGGCATCGATTTCATGCACAACAGCACCCCCTTCCAACAACCTGATTCGCCTTACCATATCCGAAGCTTCAGCGTTACTTGCCAGAGTTCCCCCTATGGAATCATTATATATAATCACCAATTCGCCAGCACCATTTCTTCTCAAAGCAATAGCGTTCCAATGCCCCCCTCCCTGATTAACAGGAATCAACCCCATACCGAAATCAACTATACTAACCCAAGCTTGGGTTGCAATATTATCCAATATAACATCACCATCAGTAGCTCTAACCCCAGCAGTAATTGTATTATTTAGCCTAATATTACGATCAACAACTACTTGAGTTAAACCAGCTTGCACCGCATTATACAGATCATTATCACGATAATCATACCCTGATCCCAATACATCTATTGGAAAAGAAGTTGCAAAAGTTGAACTTGCACCACCCACTAATATGGCCGCACCTAAAAGATATTTGCTAAGGAATTGTTTTGTGGTTTTTTGCATTATGCGTCTCTAAATATAAAATTACATTAATAATATTAGCATATTTATAACATAAAAGCAACAATTATTCTTGCACGAGTGCATCCGTCTTACTTCTGATCTCTTCTAAAGACACGCTCTGAGGTTTATGCATTAGTTGCAACCCCTTTTCCGTAACATCAAAAACACCTAAATCAGTAATAATACTATCAACCACTCTAAGCCCCGTGAGTGGCAAAGTACATTTTTTTAGAATTTTGGGCGAACCATCGCGAGCAACGTGGTCCATAATCACTACCACGCGCTTTACTCCAGCGACAAGATCCATGGCACCACCCATCCCTTTAACCATTTTTCCTGGGATCGTCCAATTAGCTAAATCACCGCTTTCTGAAACCTGCAAGGCTCCTAAGATTGTAAGATCTATATGCCCCCCACGTATCATAGCGAAAGAAGCCGCGCTATCAAAATAACTACTCGTTGGCAAAGCTGTAATTGTTTGCTTGCCTGCATTAATTAAATCCGCATCTACTTCTTCCGGTAGTGGAAAAGGACCAATCCCCAGCATACCGTTTTCACTCTGAAATATCACATGTATATCATTTGGAATATGGTTTGGCACGTCAGTAGGAATTCCGATACCTAAATTTACATACATCCCATTTTGCAGTTCTCTACGAGCTGCTATTCTACACATTTCTTCCTTAGACCAAGCCACCTTATACCTCTTTTATTATCTCGTAGTAATGCGTTCGATATGCTTTTGATAATGCCGCCCTTGAATTAATCGATGAATAAAAATACTAGGACTATGAATAGAATCAGAATCAAGCTCACCGACTTCTACAATTTTTTCTACTTCACATATCGTTAGATCAGCAGCCGTTGCCATAATTGGATTAAAATTACGCGCCGTTTTTCTATACACCACATTACCGCTACGATCAGCCATATAGCCTTTTA
>CAYTBU010000007.1:22148-29339 GCA_964436105.1 uncultured Rickettsiaceae bacterium
CCAAAATCATCCGTACCACAATTATTACTTATGATAGTAAGGCCCTTGACGCCTGATTTCAGTATGACTTCGATTAAATTCTCTGGAATACCACACAAGCCAAAACCACCAGACATGATAGTCATGCCATCTTTTAAGACTCCATCCAACGCACCCTCAGCTGAACTATATATCTTGCTCATATTTTTCTTTATAAAATTAATGTTTTAGAGATAAAGAGTAAAAAGATCCTTGTCAATATCAAATGAAAAAGGCCAAACACCTAAATTTTAATACTATCATCATATTTAAAAGTTAACGTCACAATAGTACCCACGCCGACTTGACTCTGAATATCAAATTTACCATTAATAAGTTCTACTAATTTTTTTGTCAAAGGCAGCCCAAGACCTGTACCTTCATATTGACGATTAGCTTGATTATCAACCTGTCCAAAACTAGTTAAAGCTTTTGGTATATCTTTTTCTGACATACCAATACCTGTATCAATAACTTTCACATAAACTAGCTTTTCTAAACTATTTGTTATAACTTCTAACGTCACAGAACCATCAGCTGGAGTGAATTTCACAGCGTTTGTAAGAAGGTTCAGTAAAATTTGCTTTAAGCGTTTGGGGTCAGCAGTAATAACGATATGATCTTTAGGTAATTTTTCAATTAGCTCAACAGAAGATTTAGCCGCCCTTGGCTTTACAAAGCGCATACTAGCGGTAACTATTTTATTTAAATCTAATTCAATATTGTCGACCACAAGCTTATCAGCTGAAGCTTTAGAAAAATCTAGAATATCATTAATAATACCAAGTAAATGCTTACCGGAGTTATTAATGTCATTAATATATTCCATATATTGCAGATTCTCAATCTTGCCATAAGCTTCAGATAAAATCATTTCAGAGAAACCAATAATAGCATTAAGTGGGGTACGAAGCTCATGGCTCACATTCGCTAAAAACTGAGTCTTAGCTGAACTCTCTTCCTCTGCAAGGTTTCTTGCAGCTTCAAGCGATTGATTAACTTCAAATTGCTGATTTATAATTTTTTGTGCATAACTAGTATTATATAGCACAATGATAAAAAATATTCCAAAAA
Organism: uncultured Rickettsiaceae bacterium; assembly: GCA_964436105.1. Lineage (GTDB taxonomy): Bacteria > Pseudomonadota > Alphaproteobacteria > Rickettsiales > Rickettsiaceae > JAGOJE01. The sequence continues at coordinate 23,241 of CAYTBU010000007.1, forward strand.
TCAATAAAAACGCGCGCATCACTTTTGTTTCAAGCACGCTAATTTGAGCCCATTGATCTGTTACATCACTTACTAATTCAAGCACTCCTACCACTTTTGAGTCAACAATAATAGGCGCATAATAAATAACCAAATATCTATTTAATGACACCTGATTGTGATTATTTAAATCCATATTCAAAAAAATAGTAGCCTTACTTTTACCTGACAAAGCTGAAATAAGACCATCGTTTTGCATTTCTTCAGAAAGAAAAATTTTATCTAATTTACGAAGCAATTCATCATACAAGCCAACCACCCCCTGATCTGATGGCTTAATATTTGTATCACTTGAAGCTAAAAAATCATCTCCTGTTTTATCATGTAAATAAATCGCTGCAAGATCGGTGTTCGTAAAAAAAGCTAAGGAATCAGCAGCAAAATCTATAAAAGACTGGTCAGAATATAATGACTCTGGGATGTTAGATTCAAGCTTAAGAGTAACATCCTTATGTTTATTCCAAACTTGATTATAATAAATCTCTGCTAAATGATTATTGGTTTTTTTAATTTCTTGTAAAATGATATTATCGATCATAAAATAACGATATAGCAAGCTCTGCACTATAATTGCTATAAATAAACCAACAAAAGAAAATCTAATAATATACTTATTCTGGATCATATTTTATCAAAAAACATCAATGAGATAGTGCATTCTAACATATTTACTATAAAAATCTTGCAATAATCTATATGATATCATCCATCAATCAAAATACTATGTTATTTTACTACAGTACACATAATGACTCATTACCAAAAACTAGATTATTCGATAATTAAAATTGAAGGAGAGGATTCTTCTAAGTTTCTGCAATCAATTATTACGAATGATATCAATAGCGAAAGCACCATTTACTCACTTATGCTTAGCCCCCAAGGTAAATTCCTTTTTGATTTTTTTATCACACCCATGGGTAATGATTATTTTATAGAAATCAGTACTGCTCAACTTGAACCTTTTATATCAAAACTCAAACTTTACCGACTGCGTTCTAAAGTTTCTATCACTCACATACCGGAATATGGCACTATATACTCGCGCCACCCCCTAGATTTACCGAAATTATACGAATATAAAGACCCCCGCTTTGCGGGGCTAGGATTACGCACAATTGCACCAATTAACAACATCTCATCTACACTCAATATTTACCAGGAAGATAAATATCAATTTACGATCCCAGAAGGATATACCGAGCTAATCCAAGATAAATCCATGCCTTTAGAATACGGTCTAGAGCGCTTAAAAGCTATCAGTTTTACTAAAGGGTGCTATGTCGGGCAAGAGGTGATTTCACGCACAAAATATCAAGGCGTGATTAGGAAAACAATCTTCCGTATTACCTCTGAAGATGATTTATCAAACATTATGCCAAACGCTGCAATTAATATAAACGATAATAAAATTGGCACTCTATGCTCAAGTTATAAAAATCACGGAATAGGATTAATCAGGCTAGAAAACTACGAGATGCATAAAAATCATGGCCAAATAAAAATTGATAGTTTAAATATATCACTACACAAAGCTACATGGATCCCATAGTAATATCCCTAACTTTTTCAGGAGCAAGCATATGTGCTACAACGCAGATACTTTAGAACACATAGGCACAGACCTAGGCCAAGATCTCAGTGAATTAATGAATTGGGCTAATGAAACCTACCACCTCATATTTGGTGATTTTAATATACTAGGATTAATAGATTACGTTACAATATTCGAGTTAGAATTATAATTCTTCGTCACCCGCGAGCGAAGCGTCGTGATCCAGAAAAAAATGAACATAAAACTGGATTGCTACGTCGATCTTAAGATCTTCTCGCAATGACGAAAAAATTATCCATACAACAAGACGGCTTGACCCGGAATCCAAAAAAAACCCAAATCAAAATCTATTATCCCGTGGAAACCCAACCGGTGGTATTTTACCAGCGCCGCCACGTTTTGCAAACCACGGGGTAATGTCTTGCTCGACTCTGATCCTACCACCATTTTGCTGCCAAGACAGACCTTCAGCGCTATTGAACACTTTAACATCAGTTAATTTTGCATCTTTAAACCGCTGCAAAATAACACCCTGCCCACGCTTCATTTCAGGAATTTCTGCTATATCAAAAATCAATAACTTACGACTCTCGCCAATAGTTGCAACTCTATCTCCTTTTGCCACGGCACATACTAAGGCCTTATCTTTACCAATCACTGTCAGAATTTGCTTGCCTAGTTTAGTCTGAGCAACCACCTCCGAACTCTCAACCAAAAAGCCCTTACCACTACTAGACGCCACTAAAAATTTAATGCCAGGAGTAAATATCATAAGATTGACAATATCATCGCTTCCCATATCAACCAGCAACTTAATGGAATCACCATTACCTTTGCCTTTATAAATATTATCAGCAAGCAGAGTATAGAACCTACCGGAATCAGTGAAAATTAAGATCTTATCTGTCGTATAACAATGCAGAATAAAACCCTCCTCATCACCATCTTTATATTTAATCGCGCTAGAATCCGTAATATGACTCTTAACCGAACGAATCCAACCCATTTTAGAACAAATAACCGTAATAGCTTCCTTCTCTACAAAAGCTTCAATATTCATTACATGCGGAATATTATCCGTTGGTATCAAAGCGGTTTTCCTATCGCCAATCTTCGTACCAAAACCAAATTGTTTTTGAATATCTTTAATTTCATCCTTGATTAGAGTCCAGCGTTTTTTATCATTGGAAGATATCCCTTCCAGATATAATTTTTCCTTCTCTAATTTAGCTAGCTCAGCGACAATTTCTTGCTCTTCAAGTTTTCTTAGAGAGCGCAGGCGAGTATTAAGAATCGCTTCAGTTTGAACGTCACTAAGACCGAAACGCTTCATCATAATTGCTTTAGGCTCATCCTCTTCGCGGATAATTTTGATGATCTCATCAAGATTCAAATATGCTATCTTAAGCCCAGCTAGAATCTCGAGTCGATGATTCAGCTTACCAAGCAAATAAGCCGTTCTTTTAAGTACAATCTGGTTACGATGCCCTAGGAACTCCTGCAAAATTTGCTTCAAATTCATCACTTCAGGAATAGACCGGCTATTTAGCACATTCATATTAATTGAAACGCGCGACTCCAAATCGCTTTGCTTAAACAAAGATTCCATCAACACTTCTGCCGGGCAGCTACGATTCTTTGGCTCTAAAACTATCCTGATTTCTTCAGCAGATTCATCCCTAATATTGCCAAGCATCGGTAGCTTTTTATCTCTAAAAAGATCAGCAATATGCTCAATCAATTTCGATTTTTGCACCTGATATGGAATTTCAGTAATAACTATTTGATATAGCCCATGGCTTAAAGTTTCCTTCTCCCATTTAGCGCGAACTCTAACGCTACCGCGCCCGCTCATATAGCTAGCTAAAATCACCTCTGGACTATCAATAATGATTCCCCCCGTCGGAAAATCTGGCCCTTTAATGAAAGAACAAAGATCAGCAATTGTTGCTTCACGATTATCGATTAAATGAAGCAGCGCATCACAAAGTTCATGCAAATTATGTGGCGGGATCGAAGTCGCCATACCAACAGCAATGCCTTCAGATCCATTAGCAAGCAGATTTGGGAAAGCCGCCGGCATCAAAGTTGGCTCGTTATCCGAATCATCATAGGTAAGCCTAAATGCGACCGTATCCTTATCAATATCATTCATCAAGGCCATAGCAATATTAGTAAGGCGCGATTCCGTATAACGCATCGCCGCAGCATTATCACCATCGACTGAGCCAAAATTCCCCTGACCATCAATCAATGGATAGCGCAGCGAGAAATTTTGCGCAAGGCGCACTAAAGTATCATAAACGGCCGTATCACCATGAGGGTGATATTTACCAATCACATCACCGACTACTCTTGCGCATTTTTTATAGGCAGAAGCGGGGTCAAGTTTTAACTGCAGCATTGCATATAAAAGCCTTCTATGTACAGGCTTCAAACCATCGCGCACATCTGGCAAAGAGCGGGACATAATAGTAGACAGCGCGTAAGCAAGATAACGCTCACCGAGGGCATCAGAAAAATCTACTTTTTCAATCTTATTAAAATTTTCTACAGACATATCGCTTTTCATTAACATAAAATAGTGAAACAAAAAAATCATAGCATAAAGAATTATGCAAGTCTTGTATCATTTTTTTTATAGAAGCAGAAAGTTATGTGATACAGTTTAAATATTAACTCGTCATAGCGAGCGAAGCACCTCGTCACAGGCGAGGAGGCCATAAGGCGGGCGTAGTTATCCAGTTGATGTATTTTTTTATTTCTGGATAGCGACGCTTACGCTCGCTATGACGAAGAGGGCTGAGGCGCTCGTCACAAACGAGGACTATAATAATAACTAACAAATAAAAGAGCACCCTATGCCGCAAATAATGGAAATCCTAGACAAAGATTTTAAAAAAGGCACAAAATATACAAACGAAACTGTCGCGCAATTACTCGAAACAACGCCAAAAAAAACGGGCGATACAGAAGTATACCTTTTAAATCACACTGTTACGACAGAAGATGGAGGAGCGGACATAAAAAGCGATAGCCTGAGAGCCCCTTCAACCACAACTAACTCTAACGAATTATCCGCGCAGCTTATAGCTTTTGAGCAACCAAATCATGATAATTTTAAGGTTGGCGGAGTCTTTTTATCTGGATCGGGCGATGGTAATCATTTTATCGGCGCTGTATTTGATGGCACATCTAAAACGCTCACTATACTTAACCCCCTTAGCCCCGATGAAACAAGATCCGAAAGATATGCAGACTCAATTACTAGAATAGAAGAAGCTTTTATAGGTAAGTTTGAGGAAACATCATCCAGAGATAAAAATAAAGGGATAACAATCAAACACAATCCCAAAGGCAAAGTATTACATCAAGATGACGTAGTATCCTGTGGACCAGCATCAGTTTACTCTGTACAATCTATGCTACAAGACCATGAAATTTCAGCTGAGCAAAAAAAAGGCATTTATGAAAAAGACGGTATGTTTTATAGCGAAAATGGTGCAGAAAAATTACGCGCATCTCAAAAACAACAAATCGAAAAATATAACGAGGATAATATGTCAAAAAATAATGGTTCTGAACTAGATGAAGAAGAAATTCGTTCCACTACCTCCTCCACTACAAGATATGGAACCCAAGATGATGAAGAAGCAAAAAAAAGACGCACCAGTCGAACACATCCAGCTCAAGGAGACGAGCAACAAGCAGAAAACTCTATAGGATCAAGCGAAGCAATCACAAAGTTATGGAACAAGCGCGAGCATGATTTAAAGACCATCCTTAAAGAAGGTGGATACGATACAAATGCTATGTCATCAAATGAAAAAGGCGTAAATGAAGTTATCGATCTTACTGCTGACGAGCTAATCAAACATTATAATATTCTAACCAACGAAAGAGAAGAAGCGGGAAAGGCTCGTGCCGCAATATACAAATACAATCAAAAATTCAGCACGGAACTCGCTGAGGCAATGTCAGCGGCGGTCAAAGAAGGCAAGGGTGACAAATTAGATTTTAGTAAGCCAACAATAAAAATTGATACTGGCAATGGCAAAACAATTGAGCTTGATGTTCGGGCTAACCCACCATCGAAGCTTAAACAAATCACCATACCAGAAAAATTCGCTGATGATGCAAATTTCACGATGTCGATTGCTTTCCAGGATGAGCATGGCCGCAACATGCCCAAAAATGGCGCGCTATATTACCAAATCCGTGTTGAGAATGGCAAAATCACTTCCACCAACGCACCAGAATTGAAGCAAGAAGAAGACGGACAATATTACGCAGTTGGTCCGAAGGGAAATAAAGTATATCCAAAATTAGATCGAGAAACTCTCGAGCGGATGCAAAAAATAAAAGTAGAACGTGCAGAGGATAATGTCGTTGCTCATAATACTAACTACGCCCCCCTAACGAAAGAAAATCGCGCTAAGCTGCCCGACGAAAATAATAAACAAAAAAGAAGCAGCAGAGACAGTGACAGCGACACCGCATCAATT
>CAYTBU010000008.1:0-7070 GCA_964436105.1 uncultured Rickettsiaceae bacterium
ACAGAATCAGCAGCAATAATATATCCATTTTCTATAGAAGGAGCGATTGCTTCAGCTTTCTCTTTGCTTAAACGACTTGCTACATCAAAAGGCAATTCCCTTTTATATTCAGTCTCGTCAATATCAGAAGGAATAACAATTGGATGAATTCCAATGCGGGATAACAACTCAAGCCGCGCAGGCGAAGCCGAAGCCAAAATAATAGGTAAATTAGACATAGGTTTATTCAAGAGGTTATTAGTTAACTTGGATCGAAAAATGTAAAAACAAGAACAACTAATTACTTATGACGATGAATAACGCGGCCCTTGGTAAGATCATAAGGAGTCATTTCAACAGTTACCTTATCACCTACAAGTATACGAATTCTATTCTTACGCATACGGCCAGATGTATGAGCAATGATCATATGATCATTCTCAAGTTTAACTTTGAAAGTAGCATTAGGCAAAAGCTCCTGCACCACTCCACCAAATTCAATCAATTCTTCTTTAGTCATTATTATACATTAATTAAAAGATTATGAGGAGTTTATAGAAGGAAAAGAAAGATAAATCAAGAAGAAATGGCTCCCCGGGCCGGATTCGAACCAGCGACCGAACGGTTAACAGCCGTTTGCTCTACCACTGAGCTACCGAGGAACAACAACACCACACATTTGGGTGTATCCCTTATAACAAATCTTCTTGTGGCGGTCTAGAACTTTTTTGTGTAATATGCATTTTTTATATAAAAAACATAAAATGACCTTAAATCCTCACATTAAATTATGGCTACAACTCTGCGCTTTCATGGTTATCATGATGATCTTCATCGGGGGACTAACTAGATTATCAGATGCCGGCTTATCAATTGTTGAATGGAAACCAATTACCGGTATCATACCACCCTTGACTCCTTCCGCATGGCAAATTGAATTTGCTAAATATCAAACTTCTCCAGAATTTCAAATAATCAACCATCAAATTGAGCTAAGTGAATTTAAACAAATTTTCTGGCTAGAATTTTTGCATCGAATAGCGGCCAGGTTGACTGGTTTGATTATCTGCCTTCCAATGCTATATTTCTACACCACAAAAAAACTATCGTTCAAAAACGACAAATCTTATCTATGGATAATGATATTACTATTAGCACAAGGAATTATGGGTTGGCTCATGGTTAAAAGCGGATTACAGAGCGCGCCGCATGTAAGCCACTTCCGCCTTGCCACTCACTTGATTCTTGCCGTTACATTATATCACGTCATTCTTGCAAAAATATCTCCAGCGTCACAAAAACACTGGATCATATTGCTACTCATGCCATTATTATATATACAAATCTTCCTAGGAGGACTAACCGCTGGCCTTGATGCCGGCATGATCTACAATACTTTTCCGCTGATGGGAGGTAACTTTATACCTCATGAATTCTGGTTACATGAGAACATGACAACAATATTACATGATCCAAGTAGCGTACAATTCTCACATAGATCTCTTGCCTATGTTGTCACTATTCTATGCATCATTCTAGCAATCAAGGTGAATAAACAATCCAAAACTATGGCTCTTTTAATTATCACAACTATTGCAACGCAAGTAACCCTTGGCATCCTTACCTTAATTTATGTTGTGCCTATCAAAATAGCGCTATTACACCAAATATGTGCCATTGCTCTACTCTCTGTTATCCACTTTAGCGCCTCTAATAAATTTTTAAAAAACCACTTACCCTCTAAATAAAATCTGTTATGCTCACATACGATATATGCTTAACATAAGGAATTTAACAATGGAATATTTAAAAAATCGTAGCCTACAAACTATATTAGTTCTCGCTTTATATTCTATATTTGCTCAAATTCTACCCCTAGTCGCTCATCAAACCTTCTATACAATCAGTGTGTTTATTAAAGATATTCTCATTTGGCTGATGCCGATTACGGTCTGCGTCTTAATCGCGAGCACAATTGATAAATTTGAGAACAAAGCTCCGCTTTTTATCCTAGTACTCATGACCTTTGAAGCTATATCTAATATCCTCAGCGTGACTTATGCTTTTGCGGTTGGATCTTTGATTACAAGCAGTATTCCTACTTTTGAAATTATAGACATTAGCGATAATTTTAATCCATTATGGCGCATCCCATTTTCTAAACCATGGTGGTGGAGTGCAGATAAAGGCTCATTTGCCGGACTAATTATTGGATGTTTATCCGCCTTTTCTTACTCCCCACCCTTAAAACGCAACCTTGCAAAAGCAAGAACGACTATAGAATTTATGCTAACTAAAGTTTTTGCCAGACTGATTCCATTGTTTGTATTAGGGTTCATCGCTCAAATATATCAAACCGGAATGTTATCTCATATGATCATGAACTACAGTATCTTAATACTATATTTAATTATATTCTTGAGTTTCTATATAATGATGATTTTTGCAATAGGGGCGGGATTTAACATCGGTGAAATGACGCGCCATATAAAGAACCTAACGCCCGCCTGGCTTATGGCAATCACATCTAGCTGTAGCCTATCAACCATGCCATGGACAATTGAAGGTACAGCAAAAAACTTACGAAGACCAGCCCTAGCGCAAGCTATAATACCAGCTACCACCAATATTCAACAAATAGGTGATTGTATTACTAATGCGCTTCTTTGCTTCTTAATATATAAGCAATTCTTTGGCTACACACCAGACGCCCTAACCTGGATCGCTTTTTCTTTAGTATTCGTTGCTGCAAGATTTGCAACGGCTGCTGTCATGGGTGGAGCAATTTTTTTAATGCTACCAATTTATCAAACTTATCTTGATTTTAACGATGAAATGATCGCCATTATCTTAGCACTCAATGTTATTCTTGACCCAATAGTCACCAGTACGAATGTTATTACTAATGGAGGAATGGCAAAAATCTTTGAAGATCTATGGAGAAAAATTTCTCTGACAAATTAAAGTCAGAAAGTTCGCTCTAAAAACACAGGAACTTTATGATCGACAATCTCATAGTAGCGATATATTTAATTCTAATCTTATTAGTAGGGCTACATTATCGCTCTAAATCCGAATCTTTAAAGGGGTATGGCGCCTTTTCAAATAGCAATAAATTTATCTTAGTTGCTACAATCTTTGCCGCGGCAGTAGGAGGAGGCACAACCTTTGGCCTTGCCGAAAAGGCATTCACACATAATTTAGCCTATAGCTATGGTATTTTACTAACAATACCCGTTGATATTTTAATCGCTTTTATATTAATACCCAAATTAACAAAATACCATGGATCTATTAGTGCTGGAGACATTATTGCTAAGTATTATGGCAACACTGGACGCGTTATCACGGGTATTGGGACATTATTTGTCTCGATAGGATATTTAGCCGCTCAAATCAACGTAAGCGGTAGAATTTTTCAATATATTCTGGATATAGAAAAAAATCACAGCGTAATTCTTAGCTACGTAATGGTTATTATATATACGGCAATTGGAGGATTAAGATCAGTAGTTTTTACCAATATATTACAATTTATTGCAATGCTTCTAGCAATCCCTATCATTACTTTTGTCGGCATCAGCGCTACTGGTGTGGGCAATATTATTCTATCAATCAAGCCAGAACAATATTTATTAAATAACAGCGAACTAATTTCAGGCACTATATATGCCGCGCTTGGCTTTTCAGTGATGGGATTTTATCCTAGTTTTATACAACGTACTGTGATCAATAAAAATTCCGAAACAGTTAAATCAGCCATCATTATAAAATCAATTATTTATGCTTTCTTTATAATCTGCATCACTATTAATGGTTTGCTGGCCTTTGTAATAGATCCATTACAAAATTCCGCCTTAGCAGTTCCTAATATGATAGATTTAATCATGCCCATTGGTATTAAAGGATTAGTGATTTGCGGACTTCTTGCTGCTGTAACCTCCACAGCCAGCTCAGATCTTAATATTGCTTCAATTAGCATCATCAATGATATTTTTAGGCCAATTTCACATATATATAGCCCTCATATTTTACTGAGACTAGCACAAATCATGACTGTAATCATTGGCAGCTCAGCAATTATTATAGCCTTAAGCTTTGATCACGTTGTTGATTTAGTGATTTTTTCAGCCAGCTTTTGGTCGCCGATGATATTAGTGCCATTAATAGCATGCTTATTTGACATCAAAGTCCCCTTATATGCATTCATTACTTGTACCTTTGTAGGGCTTTCAAGCTTTGTAATATGGGAATATCTCGCTCTTATTCCATCATTAAAAGGAGTCTTCGTTGGAACATTAGCAAACTTCATTTGTTTCATCGCATTCAAAAAAATCTTAGAGAAATCTTCAAGAACCTCTTGACATTTCATTTAAATTTATATAGAAAGGTGTAACTTTTGCTTGCACTGCTTTACCGCAGTTCAGTCAAACAAAAAACTATAAAGTTTTTTTTTTGTTCTGTAGTAGGGTTTAATGGTCGCAAATACTTCTTCTCTTTCTTCGTTCCTCAAAAAACTTTGGCCAATTCATCGTTATGAATTACAAAAATTCATTCCTGTGGCAGCTTTAATGTTTTGCGTATTATTTAACCAAAACATCTTACGAATTCTGAAGGATAGCGTAGTAATTCCTGAAATTAGCGCTGAAGTCACAAGCTTTGCAAAAGTATATTGCGTGACGCCCGCAGCCGCTATTTTTGTAGTAATATATGCAAAAATGGTGAATCATCTGCCATTCGAGAAAATATATTATTATTTACTCGTTTTCTTTGTTACCTTCTTCTTAATTTTTGCCTTCATAGTCTATCCAAATGTAGAATTATATCATATGGATTCATTAAGAATGCATGATCTAATGGTAGAATACCCACATTTTAAATGGTACATTGCACTCGCAGGAAACTGGAGTTTTATAGCTTTTTACGTACTAGCAGAGCTATGGCCCAATATTTTCTATATTTTACTCTTCTGGCAATTTGCCAATGAAATTACTACAACCGAGGAAGCAAAAAGATTCTACACCTTATTTTCATTATTTGGTAATTCAGCTCTGATTTTTGTTGGCTTATTAATGCTTAATCTCTCATCAGATAACTCCTGCTTAAAGTGTTACTTTAATGGCTATGAAAATAAAGTCAATCTAGTACAATCTTCTATAGTAATAGTACTTATCGGCTCAATATTATCGGCTTTAATGATAAGATTTGTCTGCAAAACAGTAATGACCAACCCAGCCCTTTATTCAAAAGCCAAACAAGAACGCGACACTAAAGATAAACTTGGCATTGTTGATAGTTTTAGGTATATTTTAGGGTCAAAATATTTGTGGCTAATGCTTATTTGTTCAGCATCTTTTGCCCTCAGTATGAATCTAGTAGAGGCTGTTTGGAAAGCAAAGGCTAAAGAGCTATATTCCACAGTAAATGGCTATGCCGAATTTAGCAGCCTTTATATTCTCTGGACTGGTGTGACTATTATGGTCATGACGATTATTGGTAACTACATCATGAGAAATTACAGCTGGTTTGTCGCTGCAGTCGTTACTCCAATCATGATGATGGTTACTGGAACATTATTTTTTATCTTTGTTGTATTTGATCATCAATTACTATCTCTTGTGGAAGGCGCAATGCTAATGACCCCACTGGCGCTAGCAATTTCCATGGGAACAGTACAAAATATTCTCTCTAAAGGTACAAAATATTCCATTTGGGATACATCAATGGCAATGCTCTATATTCCTCTTGATAATGAGCTTAGAACAAAAGGCAAAGCAGCCGTAGATGTCATTAGCGCCAAAATAGGTAAATCCTCTAGCGGCCTAGTGCAATCAATTCTGTTTACATTAATGCCATCAGCAACTTATAGCTCGATCTCACCAATCCTTATGGTGATATTCATTGTTGTATGTATTTTCTGGATCTATGCCGTTGATAAAATTTTCCATGAATATCAAAAAGTAGTGTGATTTTGTTACAAAACGCCGTCATGACGAGGCGCTCTATTAGCGCCGTGGTCATCCAGTTTATAATTCTTTGTCCTCGATTACCACGTTAATCTTAAGATCTTCTGCTGGCCTTCGCTCCTTTAGAGCATCGGCGGATAGGCGCAGTGACGATGACTGCATATCCTCAAATAAAACCCCAGAGAGTTTTTAATTACGAATTGTAATTTTACTACTATCAAAAAAATATCATCCGCTTTTTGCTCCTAGCATTAATTATTTCATAACACACTTTATCTAAAATTAAGTACACTTACATAATGAGATGTACTCATTGACTTATTTCATCTATAGTAAACTTTAGTTGGATTAGGGTTAGGCGTGAAGCTGAGATACCTATAAGTATAGGTGAGCAGCAAACAACAACGCTCATAGTTCAACTTAGAAAACTATATTTATTAAGTTTTTAGTTTCTATTGAATATAATACTCTGGCTTAAATCTCTGCTAATAAAGCACGACACAAAACTCCCAGATTATATCGATGCTACAAACTTATAATGAGGCACCTCTTTACTTTAATATCACAAACACATAGGAGTCAAATTATGTCAAAACATAAACCCGAAGACCACAAAGCGCATAAATCTTCAGTGCTAAAAATAGCGAAATTACACAATATGCTCCATCAACACCCCAAATTAAAAGAGCATGAAAAAAATGAATTTATCCTCAAATTACAAACCATTCTAGAGTCTCACGAAGAAGCTTTTTTTGAGCAAACATTTGCAGATGCTGATGCTTTAATAGCAGCAATCGAAAGCCATGATGGTCCAAAAATTTCTAGCGCAGCTAATCATAATAGTGATGATACAAAGGAAGAAATATATCCCTTTGGCAAAACACCCGTAAATTCACCTGCTGCTGACGTAGTTGATGATGCTCCGGTAGACGCACCTGCTGCTGAAGAAGTTGCTGCTCCAGTGGACGCAGCTGCTACTGAAATTTCTAGCACAGCTACTAATGATAGTGAAGATACAAAAGAAGAAGTATATTCCCTTTATAAAACACCCGTAGATTCACCTGTTGCCGACGTAGTTGATGATGCTCCGGTAGACGAACCTGCTGCTGATGTAGTTGCTGATGC
>CAYTBU010000008.1:7170-27361 GCA_964436105.1 uncultured Rickettsiaceae bacterium
TAGTTGCTGATGCCACTCCTGTTGAAGAAGTAGCTCCGGTAGACGCACCTGTTGCTGACGTAGTTGATGATGCTGCTCCTGTTGAAGAAATAGCTCCGGTAGACGCACCTGTTGCTGACGTAGTTGATGATGCTCCGGTAGACGAACCTGCTGCTGATGTAGTTGCTGATGCTGCTTCATCTACTATAGACGACTCACCTGTAATAGTTACTTCATCTACTACAGACGACTCGCCTGTAGTAATTTCTACTGATACCTCTACAGTTGATTCGATTGAATTAACTGGCGACGTCTTAACAGAAGCATAATACAACAACCATCATAATAAAAGCCGCATAGTCCATATTCGGCTTTTATTAATCCACCCATCCTTTTTATTAAAACCCCTCTAGTTTAAGTTTCAAAAAATTTGCAACCTTTACAGGTGCGTAACCGCCTATTAACCATCATTTTTAAAGGCTGTGATATAAAAACAGCACATTCCATAGTTTCATAAAATTTAATGCTCAAAATGCAAAGAATAGTATTTTTTCCTGCTGGTCATATGATATTAATCTAAGTTCCAACATTTATTAAAAGGTAAAAAAATTATGGCAGATACTATTTCAGTAGCGCAAACTCAAGCAAATACTTATGACGCGGTTCCTTATGAAAGCAACCCATATTCAAATTCAAATCCAGGATATTTAAACGCAGTAGCGACCTTATTTGGTATGAACCCTCCAAAACTAGACAATGCAAAAATCTTAGAATTAGGATGCGCATCTGGTGGTAACATTCTACCAATCGCAATACGTTATCCAAACGCAAAATGTGTTGGTGTTGATTTATCAAAAGTTCAAATCGATTTTGCTCTTCAACAAGTAAAAGATTTGGGTATCAAAAATATGGACTTCAAATGCATGTCAATTACTGACATCAGTGCATCACTTGGCAAATTTGATTACATCGTATGTCATGGCGTTCTATCATGGGTTCCAGAAAATGTACGTGATGCTATTTTCAAAGCATGTGGTGAACTTTTAACTCCAAACGGCCTTGCTTACATCAGCTATAACACTCTTCCTGGTTGGAACACTGTTAAAACTATTCGTGATATGATGCTTTATCATTCAAGCATGTTTGAACATCCAGCTGAGAAAGTACAACAATCAAGATTATTGCTTGATTTCGTAAAAGATAGCGTACAACAAGAAAATAATCCTTATGCAGAAATTCTAAAAAGAGAATCTGCGATTCTGTCTCAACAGCCAGATTATTATTTATTCCACGATCACTTGGAAGAAAATAACCATGCTTATTATTTCCGTGATTTCATGGAACAAGCAACTAAACATTCATTGCAATATGTCGGTGATTGTAGCGTTTCTAGCATGTTCCTTGGTAATATGCCAGCGGCTGTTACTGAGAAATTACAAGTTGTGAATGATATCGTTCGTACTGAACAATATATGGATTTCTTGAACAATCGTAGATTCCGTATGAGCATCTTGTCTCGTGCTGGTGCGCAAATCAACCGTAACTTGACTCCAGAGAGCATCAAAGGCTTACATTTAAATATGAGAGTTGTTGCTGCTAAACCTATGGCAGAAGTTAAACTTGAAGATTTAACAGATCAAGCACAATTCTTCTATCAAGGTAATAAAGATACTGCAATTTCTACTACATCACCTGTAATGAAAGCAGTTCTATATACTTTTGCTGAAAATTGGAATCATCCTTTGTCTTTTGATGAAATCGTCAAACAAGTACAGAAAAAGTTACCAAAAGCTAAAGCTGATGAAGTAGCGCAGGAATTAGGAATCAATGCAATGCGTATGATCCTATCTGGACATATTGCAATTTCAGATGCTCCTAAATTCACTAATGTATTATCTAAGAAACCAACTGTTTCTGAAGTAGTACGTTATCAAGCTGCTAATATGCCTACTCTATGGGTTACTAACGAAATGCACGAAAGAATCGGTATCAACATTCTTGAAAAATATCTACTAAGATATATGGATGGAAAACATTCAGCTGAAGATTTAACAGCAAAAATGTTAGAACATGTTGAAAGTGGCGAACTTAATATCAGCAAAGAAGGCGCTGAACTTAAGGATAAAGCTGCTGTGAAAACAGAAATGACTATGGCTGTAACTCAGACCTTAGAAAAACTAAAATCTTGTGCTCTACTTGTAGCGTAAGTTTTATTACTATGCCTTCATACGAAGGCATTACCTTGTGGTCATTCCCTTGGATCCCGGCTTAAACCCTGGGGTCCATTTTTTTTGCCTATTGTAAATAATAAGCTTCAATGATAATATTCAATAAAATCTTCATTAAACAAAAAGAGAAATATTATGGGTACACGTTTGTATATTCAGCAAATCGCAAACGAGCAGCTAGAAAAGTGTTACAAAGAAGGCAAGTGTTATAAAGAAGACTCAGAAAATAATCCTGATTTTGATTGGGAAGAAGATGAAGATGATGAAGAACTTGACCTTGATAAAGCATGGAGCGGGGTCCATTTTTTACTTACAGGAACCAATGGCGGGGGAGAGGGACCAGCTTCATATTTACTTACAGGTACCCCTCTTGTAGATATGGATGAAATCCAGGTATTGTCTTTATCTTCACAAAAAGTTGTGGAATTCGATCTCTATTTACAAACCATAAGCAATGATTTTTTAAAAAAACAATATAATCCAAAAAGGATGATGGAACTAGAGATTTATCCATCCCCGTGGAAGGATTCAGAAGATTTGGAGTATTTGCTGGAACACTTTGAGGAGCTTAAAGAATTTGTATCCAAGACAGTGAAGAAGCATAAAGGGCTCATACTTTCACTTCATTAGTCAGAATGGCGTCATTGCGAGGAGGATGTTAATCCGACGCGGCAATCCAGTTTAATATTCATTATTTTTTTAATGGTTGGGCTGCGCTTCGTGCTCGCTATATGACTATATTACTGGATTACCGCGTCGCTTAGCTCCTCGTAATGACGGCTTCTTAAACACTCACAAAGCTTTGCTTGATGGTCTTAAGGCCGACGCGGTCGAATGCTATCTCTAAATTATCACCGCTTTTTCTAATCACAATACCTTTGCCGAATGAGGGATGAGAAACCCTAGCACCTACCCTGAACGGATCCGCGGTTTTTTCTTCCCTATTGATAGGGGCAGCTTTTGATCCATAACTAAACATCCGATTTCCAGAGATATTGGTTTTTGTGGAAGAGCTACGCTCACTAACCCCCTCTGGAATTTCCGCTAGAAACCGTGATGGCGCTGAGCGTACAACTTCATGAAACATGAAGCGACTCTCGGCATAAGTAATCCATAATTTTTTCTTCGCCCTAGTGATTCCAACATAGGCTATGCGCCTTTCTTCCTCTAGCCCCTTGGTGCCTTCTTCATTTAAAGTACGTTGATGAGGAAAAACTCCCTCCTCCCAACCAGGTAAGAATACAGCATCAAACTCTAAGCCTTTTGATCCATGCAAGGTCATTAAACTCACAGCACCAGCGCTATCAGTATTCGTATCATGATCCATCACCAAACTAGTATGTTCGATAAAAGCCTGGATATCGTCAAATTCCGATATGGCCCTTAGCATCTCGTTAATATTTTCGATTCTGCTGCGCGATTCTTCAGTCTTTTCCGCTTTCAAAGCGTCTAGATATCCTGATTCATTCAAGATTTTCTTCACAAAATCATATGGGGTAAGAAGCGCAGAAGATTGATGCCAAGCTTCGAACAGACTAGATAGCACAAGCAAGATGGACGATACTTTGTTTTTTAGTAATCCAGCTTCGAGCATCTTCCCAATTGATGATAGCATCGAAATATTATGCTCATTAGCAAAAGAGCGTATATCTCTAATCGTTACATCACCAATACCACGCCTTGGCACGTTAATGACACGCTCTAGCGCCAGATCATCTTCATTATTAACACTTGCCCTAATATAGCCAAGCACATCCCGAATCTCCATACGATCATAGAATTTTAATCCACCGATAATCCTATAAGGCACTGCACTAGTAATCAAAGCTTCCTCGAAAGCTCTGGTTTGAAAACCAGCTCTGACCAATATTGCTATTTGGTTTGCTTCCGCCTCTTTACTAGAGAGCATTTTACCAATTTCACTAACGACATATCTCGCTTCTTCTTTATCATTCCAGCAAGAGATGATTTTAATTTTCTCGCCCGCTTTATGGTCTGTCCATAAAGTCTTACCATGCCTTTGTTTGTTGTTGGAAATCACACCAGCAGCGGCATTTAGAATAGGCATAGTGGAACGATAATTCTGCTCTAATTTAATTATTTTGGCAGCTTTGAAATCTTTCTCAAACCGAAGAATATTATTAACTTCAGCCCCGCGCCAACTGTAAATCGACTGATCATCATCACCAACGCAGCATATATTATTATGACCACCCGCAAGCATTCGTGCCCAAATATATTGCACCGCATTAGTATCTTGATATTCGTCGATCAAAATATATTTAAAACGCTGCTGATAAATTTTCAGCACATCAGGATGATTGATTAGTAATTCGTTATTATATAAAAGCAAATCACCAAAATCGACGACATTTGATTGTACTAGCCTAGCTTGATATTTAGGATAGATTTGATTGGCAATTTGATAATCTTTCGAAACAACATCCGACCCAGAAACTTTTGAAGGAATAATCCCCATATCTTTCCAGCGAGAAATGATTCCCAGAATTACCTTTGGCAGATGGGTTTTAATATCAATACCCTGCTCAACCATAAGCTCTTTAACTAATTTAAGCTGATCGTCAGCGCTAATGATCGAAAATGAAGAAGTTAGTTCAAAAAAATGCGCATAGGGCCTTAGCATCCTGGCTGCGATAGCGTGGAAAGTGCCAATATTAAGCCCCCTGCTATCGGCAAGATGGGTTACCCTCTCCTGCATCTCTTTCGATGCTTTATTAGTAAAAGTGACGGCTAAAATATTATGAGGCTCGGCCAAACCTTGCTCTATAATATGCGCAATACGAGTAGTAAGCACCCTAGTTTTACCCGTACCAGCACCAGCTAGCACCAATAATGGACCTTCAGTCTGCATTACCGCCTTACGCTGCTCTGGATTTAATTGATCTAAATAACTCACTATTGCCTTCCTATATTGATTGTTATCATCATTGCGAGGAGCGTTAACGACGCGGCAATTCAGACCTTTCGTCATGGCGAGCGAAGCGTCGCCATCCAGAAAAAAGTAAGTAAATTCACTGGATTGCTTCGTCGGATTGATATCCTACTCGCAATGACGATGCTCTATCTTAACGCACTATAGAAGAAAGCCGAAAAAGTTGCTAATAAAAAGACTATTAGTTTTTAAAAATATCTATCAACTTATCTACAATCGGTGTCTTGGCTTTGTCGTAACGCCGCTGATAAGAAGTGTTATTCATCACATTATAGACATCTATCAAAGATGGTATCACCTCGCCATAATAGACAAGATATAATTCTCTCATCATATTTTTAGTGGTAAGGTACCCCCATTTCATCACTTGCTGAGGCACTCTGGCTAATGCTTCCACGCAAGCAATAGCCTCCTGGGCCTCCTTATTATCTCTTTTATACACATCTGCTATTGGGGTAAGATTAGATTGCATATCTTCAATCATCGTCTTAATCATTTGCCCCATATATTTATGATCTTGAAACAACTGTACGAAATTAAGATGCATATTATGCGCGTTAATTACTAACCTTTTTTTCCAAAACAAGGCTAGCAACAAATTATACCATAACCTTACCCCACCGATTTTATTCTTACGGTAAAAACTAACAGCATTTTCATAAAAAATTAATTTCACTAAACCGCAATCATTTAACTGCGCTAAAATTCTCTGACAATTTTTAATGTCTTCACGCCGCGCTTTTTTGACGTGAGCAGCCGCTCTAGTGCAAGCAAAATTCGCGGAATGTCTTCCTATTTGACGCCCTTGATAATCCCTTTTAATATCAGCATAATGTCCTAATTCCTGCGCTGCAATAATTTGCATCCGGGCAATTGCGGGCCGACCATCGCCATAAATTGCATCCTCATCTTCTGCCTTGCCTAAAGGATCTCCACCACAAGAAACGAATACTGCAACGCTCCTGCCGTCAGTACTTTGCATACCACTATTACTACCAGAGATCTTCCAGTCGCTAATATCCATCATATCGCCAATATTATGAGAATAAGAGATAAAAACCTCCACCCCTTCATATAATAGCCAGCGCATTACAATAGGATGAGTTGATTGCACCAAAATTCTACTTAATCTCAGCGCTATGTCATAAGATACCGGTTGCAGTTTTGTGAGTTGGCTACGTAAATTCTCAATTACTTTATTGATTTTAAGACTAGAGGGGCCATATATTTTAGCAAGCCGATCTTTAGTCCTTTCTAATAAGACAGAGTCAGTGATTTCCATATCACTTAGCATAAGACTAACATTCTTACTTACATCGTTTAAACGGACAAAATTACATTTATCATCTGTGTCTATCCGCAGCCTTCCAGACTTTACTAAAAGAGCGGCCAGCTCTTCATATTCAAGCAAGATATCGCTTGCTTCTATTGCCGGCTGTTTATATAGAATATGATATACGCTAGACATAATTTTTTATTTTATCCACAGGTTTGACTATCATTTAAAATATTGTATTATGAAATATAATAAATTATTATACGATCCTACGACTCGATCAACTTAATAATAATCGTTTCTTAGCAAAAACATAATACCCTCTACAATTTTGATATAAATTTACAATAAATTATGCAAACAATTACATCTATATTAGCAGCAAGTGTGTTACGCGAAGATCCAAACTCCATCATAATAGATGTGCGTACAGCAGAAGAATGGGCAGAAGGCGTCGTGAAATCTAATTCTACTCCCCCTATCTTCTTAAGCTTATATACAGGAAGCGCTAGAATATTTAATGAGAATTTTATTGATGATTTTAAAGCGCTTGAATTACCGAAAGATATGACATTGTTGTTTCTTTGCAAATCAGGAGGAAGATCTGCTATGGCGGCTGAATTAGTATCCGAGCTTGGATATACAAAATGCATTAATATCATTGATGGCTTTGCCGGGTGGAGGGCCTGTAATTTACCTATAGATAATAAAAGCATATCATGACTATTGATTCGATAACAACAACTACATCTCATGAACAACATTGGGCTAATGTCCAACAAGACCTAACAAGGCGCTATGGGGAAGCTATTTCTTTAAGCTGGTTCAGCAAAATGAGGCTAGTTAACGCTAATCAATATATTATCACTCTTGGCGTACCAACTAATTTCATGAAAGATTGGATAAAAACCAATTATTTAGACCTCATTACCCAATTATTTAAACATTACGATAATCAAATTCAAACTATACAATTAGTTACTATTGACGCAGAACCTCATGCCGCCATATCATGCGTAACTGAAGCAGTGGTAGAAGAAGTAGAAAGTGACGAAGAACACTTCTTAGGATCAGTCCTCGATTCAAGATTCACTTTTGATAATTTTGTGGTTGGCAGGCCAAATGAATTAGCTTATGCGGCTGCAAAAGCTGTGGCTGAATCAAAAGAAGCTATTCCTGAATCCAACCCCTTATTCCTATATGGTGGTGTCGGCCTCGGGAAAACGCATTTAATGCACTCAATAGCCTGGAATATTCTACAAGAAAACCCTGGCCGTAAAGTGATTTACATGTCAGCTGAAAAATTTATGTATCAGTTTGTAAGAGCGCTTCGTAACAAAGACGTCATGTCTTTTAAAGAACGCTTCCGTTCAGTTGACGTTCTAATGATCGACGATATCCAGTTTATTTGCGGCAAAGATAGTACTCAAGAGGAATTTTTCCATACTTTCAATGCTTTAATTGACAATAATCGTCAAATGGTTATCTCTTGCGATCGTTCGCCATCGGATCTTGATAATATTGAAGATAGGATTAAATCTCGTTTAGGCTGGGGATTGGTTGCCGATGTCCATAGCACAACCTATGAATTACGTCTTGGCATATTGCAATCTAAACTAGAACAAATGCAAACAACAATTCCGCAAAATGTTATTGAGTTTTTAGCATCTAAAATCACATCTAATGTGCGCGAACTTGAGGGCGCTCTTAATAAAGTAATCGCTCACTCAACTCTTGTAGGTCGGGAGATTACTCTGTCAAACACACAAGATATATTACGCGACTTACTCCGCTCTAACGAACGCATAATCACAGTTGAAGATATCCAAAAGAAAGTTGCCGAACGTTATAATATAAAAATATCGGATATGTCCTCTACCCGTCGCCTCCGTATGGTTGCACGTCCAAGACAAATCGCGATGTATCTATCAAAAACACTAACGCCACGTAGCCTAGCGGATATTGGTAAAAAATTTGGTAATAAGGACCATACCACGGTCATGCATGCCATTAAAAAAGTTGAAGAATTAACAAAGCAAGATGTAGAATTTCAAGAAGAGATCAATCTACTAATGCGTATTTTACAAAATTGATATTTGGAGAAAAAATATGACATTCCATATCGTCGTACATACTAAAGATTTAATACATATACTCGGACTATCATCTTCCGTGGTTGAAAAACGTAATGTCATACCAATCCTTAGCAATATCAAACTAGAAGTGACGGATAATATACTAACGGTCACCGCTACTGATATGGATCTCTCAATTCAACAGCAATTACAAGTACAAGTGAAAAACACAGGGGCTCTTACCGTACCCGCACAAACTTTTAGTGAAATCATCAGGAAAATTCCTGATTCTGAAATCACTTTACGTTTTATTACAGAAACAGAGCAACTCGAAATCTCTAGCAAAAATTGTGAATTCACTCTATCTACGCTACCGGTAAAAGACTTCCCCGCTATGGAAGATATAGGTTCAGCGCATCACATTCATTTAGCAACAAAAATGCTGGCCGAAATACTAGAACATACAAAATTTGCTATGTCGAGTGAAGAGACAAGATATAATCTGAATGGTGTATATCTACACGTCAAAGCAACTACGCCAAATATGCTATCAGCTGCCGCTACTGACGGCCACAGACTTTCAACCTCGTCGGTAGACCTCGGGAAAGAACTAGCAGCTTTTGGCGTTATATTACCACGCAAAACCGTACAAGAATTGTTAAAACTTCTCAAAGATCCAAACCTAATGGACAAACCTCTAGATATCCATCTAGGGCAAAATAGGGTCAAATTTACATGCGCTAATGTAACCATTATCTCCAAATTAATCGATGGATCGTTCCCTGAATATCAAGCCTTTATTCCAGAAAACAACCCTAATACACTTGTAATAGAATCGAAAATATTATCAGATGCTATTGATCGCGTATCAACAATAACGATTGATAAACACAGAGCCGTGAAATTAAGTTATAATGAAAAAACCTTGGAAATTCATGCTTCTGGAGAAACAAGAGGAATAGGTAATGAAGTTATTGAATTATCAAATGAGGCTTCATATAACGGCGCAGTGATGTCCATTGGTTTTAATCCTCGTTATATCTTAGATGCTTTAAATGCAGTAGGTGGTAGCGTAATTACTATGGCATTAAACGATTCATCTTCGCCCACTTTAATAAAATCGGCTGACCATCCAAATGCTTATTTTGTAATAATGCCTGTAAAAGTCTAGAGGCTATCATGCATACAAATCGTATTATCGATGGACGCGCTCATGCTAAATTACTTTTAAGTAATTTAACTACTGAAATCACTAAATTCAAAGCTAATTATAATATAGCCCCTAAACTGGTGGTCATAATAGTGGGCAACAACCCCGCAAGTCAGATTTATGTACGTAATAAAGCAATGAACGCGAAGGCAATCGGTATGCTATCTGAAATTATTGCCTTCGATGAATCCGTATCACAAGATGATATTCTTAATGCGATTGGCCAATTAAATACCGACAACTCAGTACATGGCATTATTGTACAACTGCCATTACCTAATCATATTAATACTCTTGAGATAATATCAACGATTTCACCAGTAAAGGATGTTGATGGTTTTCACCCAATTAACGTTGGTAAGCTTCATATTGGTGATCAATCTGGATTATTCCCCTGCACCCCTCTTGGCATTATATATCTTTTAAAACATTATCTTCATGACCTTACTGGCAAACATGCAGTGATCATTGGGAGGTCAAATATAGTAGGTAAGCCCGTTGCAGCACTTTTACTACAAGAAAATTGCACCGTAACCATTTGTCATTCTCAGACAAAAGACCTCGCCTCAATTACAAGCAAAGCGGATATCGTCATTTCAGCTATGGGTAAACCAAATTTTCTGGGGCCAGAATATTTTAAGGCTTATGCTACTATTATAGATGTCGGCATTAATAGAGTAGAAACCTATGGAAAAGCACGCTTAGTTGGCGATGTTGACTTTGAAAACACAGCCCACAAAGCGGCATTCATTACGCCCGTACCTGGAGGTGTTGGCCCAATGACCATAGCTTTCTTATTATCGAACACATTAAAAGCAGCCATGCTTTCTTGTCATTCTTAAATAAAATGCAGCGTTGCTCGCTGCATGGATAATGCCACCGACTTACCCAGTGTCATACCCCCTAACAACAACCTACTCACTAAACTTTCTTTTATTCACAGGCAACTTACGTTTCATTGCAGATTCTTTTGCTAGATATTCTTGCGCCTCTTCTGATAAAGATTTATACAAATCTTTTTTCTTCTTATTAATTTTCACAATCTCAATACGATATGATCTAATTTCATCAATTACATCACTCTTAACTGTGGCCAAATAAGATTTATAAGCATCTACAACTTCTTGATATTCAGTTTTTTTATCTACACTTAATTCATCATTAAAGTCTGCATCCTGACTTTTTGCAGAAGGAGAGGTCTTTGATTTTGAGGGTGATGGCTGCTCTACGGGTTTTACCGCTTCTGAATTCGGGGTAGCAGCAGCTGGCAGCGCTGGACGCTCAGCAGCATTTGACATGCTAGCGAACATAAACATTAGCACAACTGATATTAAATTTGATAATTTGATCATAGACTCCTCATTTATTTTCTATATTATGTAATTTTTAGCTTTACCAATAATCCTATATAAACATGACCAATCCATTTAAGCAACCACAAAATATCTGGAAATTAAATTTTCCAAGCTACTTCCATATGCTCCCTATATTTGAAGAATATTTTACTGATATCACAGATAATATCTGTTGTTACGAAATATCTTCAAAAACAGTAGAATCTATGCCAGGTGACCTATGGCGCTTTGAAGCCTATTTAGAAAATAATATAGATATAGACACTTTAAGAAATAAATTACAAACAATCGCGCCCCATTGGGAATTTTCTTCAGAGATCACATTAGCACTACTTGAAGATATTGATTGGGCTAAGAAAGTGCAAGAAAACTTCTCGCCTATGGAAGTGGGTGATTTTTTTATCACCAATCCAAGTAGCGCGCATCTTTGCCCCGCAGGAAAAAATAAAATAATAATCGAAGCTAGC
This sequence comes from uncultured Rickettsiaceae bacterium, assembly GCA_964436105.1. Taxonomy (GTDB): domain Bacteria; phylum Pseudomonadota; class Alphaproteobacteria; order Rickettsiales; family Rickettsiaceae; genus JAGOJE01. The sequence continues at coordinate 18,714 of CAYTBU010000008.1, forward strand.
CGCGCTTTTGGAACTGGCGAGCATCAAACAACACAAGGATGCATTGAAGCAATAGATTCCCATAAAAATGAGCATTACTCTCATATCCTAGACGTTGGAACGGGTACAGGTATTTTAGCAATAGTAGCCAGTAAAATTTGGCCAAATGCTAACGTTATCGGCTCCGACATTGAAGAAATCGCTGTGGAAATCTCAAAACTACATGCAAAAACCAACAATGTAAAAGTAGACTTTTTATTCTGCGATGGCGCCCCTAGGCTAGAACATAAGGTTGATCTCTTAATTAGCAATATTCTAGCTAAACCATTAATTGCTATGGCCGAAGATTTCAGGAAAATCATCAACGAGAATGGAAAAGTTATTTTATCCGGCTTCTTGCATTATCAATTAGCATCGATCCTTGATGCTTATATTAATAATGGCTTTACTCCGATTTCTATCATAAATAAAAATAATTGGATAACCTTAACATTAAAGCCAGAGTGATTAGATCTATACGCGCTATATAATACTTTTCTCTTGACTATTGCCTCTACTTCTTGTATTTAGATAGCTCTGAGTTTTATAAAATTTTATTAAAGAATATATATGAATAATACATCTAATAATAGCTTTGGCGCAAAATTAAAAAACATTCTATGGCCTATTGAATGGCATGAAAATAAGAAATTTATTCCTATGGCTGGAATGATGTTCTTCATTTTATTCAACTATTCTATGCTAAGATCAGTCAAAGATGGCTTCGTGGTAACTGATATTGGTGCTGAAGCGATCAGCTTCCTAAAAACATATGTAGTGCTACCATCTGCAATCATAGCGATGATCGTTTATGCAAAGCTTTGCAACGTAATGAGCGCACAAAGAGTGTTTCATACTGTTACTGGATTTTTTGCTGTTTATTTGGCGATTTTTACTTTTTTCATTTATCCTAACCCAGAAATTTCTCATCCAGACCCAGAAACAATCGCACGTCTGAGTGAGCAACTACCGAACTTCAAATGGTTCATCAGAATTGTAGGTAATTGGGGATCAGCAAGTTTTTATACTATTGCAGAGCTATGGGGCAGCATGATGATGAGCCTTTTATTCTGGCAATTTGCTAACCAAATCACAAAAACAGACGAAGCTAAGCGCTTCTACTCAATGTTTGGCTTATTAGGTAATTTCGCATTACCTCTAACAAGCGTCGTGCTAGGTACTTTCTTAGGAGAAAATGCTCCTCATTATTTCGAACTAAAATTCACACCAGTATTACTTATAGCTATCGTCAATTGTTTGGTAGTCATGAGCCTATATCATTGGATTAATAAGAACGTTCTTACAGATCCAACTTTATATTCACAAGAAGGTAGTTCATCCAAAAAGAAGAAATCTAAGCTGTCTTTAGGTGATAGCTTTAAGATGATCTTCTCATCAAAATATCTTGGTTTAATTGCGACTTTAGTATTAGCTTACGGCATTTCAGTAAATCTAGTGGAGGGTATCTGGAAAGCTAAACTTAAAGAACTATATCCAACACGTGAAGCCTATACTGCTTATATGGGTATGTTCCAAGGATATATGGGCGCTGGAGCAATTGTCTTTATGATAATTGGAAGCAACATCTTGCGCTGCGTATCTTGGAGCACTGCTGCTATCTTAACTCCTTTAATGATTTTAGTTACTGGCCTTGCTTTCTTTGCTTTCATCTTCCTAGGAAATGATATTGAACCATATTTAACAGGCATTATAGCTTGCTCACCTTTAGTAGCAGCTGTAATGGTTGGTATGGTTCAAAATGTTTTAAGCAAAGCAACTAAATATTCACTATTCGATTCAACAAAAGAAATGGCTTATATTCCTCTTGATGACGAAATGAAGAGCAAAGGTAAAGCCGCGGTAGACGTGGTTGGTGGTCGCCTTGGTAAATCTGGTGGTGGTATCATCCAATCAACATTATTCATGATAATGCCAGCATTTACTTTTGCTGAAGCAACACCGATTTTTGCAGGCATCTTCTTTGTCATCGTAATCGCTTGGTTATATGGTGTTAAAGCTTTAGGCGCTGAATATAGTAAAAAAGTAAAGTCGTAATTCTTACCATCAATCGTCATGGCGAGCGTAAGCGTGGCCATCCAGTTTATTGTTCATTTTTTCTGGATTGCCACGTCGGCCTTTAAGGCCTCCTCTCGGGTGACAAGACCTACCCCTCATCACCTTCCTCACCCTCATCCATATTATCCGCTATCATTACTTTAACAACTTCAAAATAAACCTCTACTCTTTCTAATACCCCATCAATATCATCCACTACTAGGCGCTCTAACTGATTACATAAACTCACCATATTAGCACACGTATTAGCTTCATATGTAGCAATAATGGGGATTATCTGATCAAAAGATAGATCTTCTACTCTCTTATTACCGCAAAAATAAGTCTTAATCCACGCTGCTAGTAACTTATCCTCTTGAGAATTCACCATTGCAAGCTGCAATGCACTGAAACCTTCATTATCCTCTATCATCCAATCAGCGCCATATTTTATTAATCCATAAAATAACCAACCATCACTTTCATCCATTATTCTATGCATCAACGCTGTACGACCATCAAAATCCTTAGCATCCACATTATGATTGTGGATCAAGAGTAATAATTCGATACCTGGACAATTAGTGTACATCAAGGGCGTGAAGCTAAGTTCGTCAGGCACATCTAAAACACTATTATCATAAAGATTCAACATTCCTTGCACCTCTTCACCATCGCCCCTACATACTGCACTAAAAAACTCATCCATATCACCGCTCCATATTGTAATATGCATAGAGTGTATCAATAGAGTTCGTTGTATAGAAAAATAAATGACAGGAAAGAAAGTGAAAAAATAATAATAGTGCTAGATTAACACAGGAACCGTCGTCATGACGAGGCGCTAAGTAGCGCCGTGGTCATCCAGTTGACATTTACATTTGTTCTGGATTGCCACATAGATCTGAAGATCTATTCGCAATGACGAACAACCTCATTTAAACATCCAAATTCATAACATTAAGAGCATTAGATTGAATAAAATCTCTACGCGGCTCTACAACGCTGCCCATCAAAGTAGAGAATACTTCTTCCGCTTCATCTTGATCATGCACTTTAACTTGTAGCAATCTTCTGGTTTCTGGATTTAGAGTTGTCTCCCACAGCTGCTCTGAATTCATCTCTCCAAGACCCTTAAAGCGCTGTATAGATAGCCCCTTTTTGCCAGCTTCTAAAATTGCTTGTAGCAACTCTGAAGGTAAGTAGATATCACTAGTTTGAGACTTAATAGTAAGTTTTGCCGTAGCATCAAACATATCATTCAAAAGCGCGGTATGCTTTGTAAGCTGTATGAATTCTGGTGATTCAAGATAGGATTTATACATTACATGAGCTTCCTTAATACCACGCACTAATCTTGAGAATTCTATCTTATTCTCACCACTAGTTGCTACCCAAGCTGTCTTATCTGGATCCACCCCCGCCGTTGCAAGTTTAGCTAAAACCTTATCGGTCAAAACTTTGGATTTCGCACTATCAAAAAGATCATCACTAAGAGCGCCAGATACAGCTATCGCCTCAGCAATTCTAACATTAATTTTGCGTTTTACTTGATCAAGCGCCGAAACAAATTTCTCAGTCGCATAAGCCACATCTACTAGTTCTTGCCCTAAAATAGCTTTGCCATTATGCAGAGTAAAAACCGCATCACTTGCAATGCTATTAATCAAATATTCCTGTAAAGCTTTTTCATTTTTAATATAAAGCTCGCTACTACCACGTTTTACTTTATAAAGTGGTGGCTGAGCAATATATAGATAACCACGATCAATAATCTCGCGCATGTGACGATAGAAGAAAGTAAGAAGCAATGTTCTAATGTGAGAACCATCGACGTCCGCATCGGTCATGATAATGATTTTATGATAACGAATCTTATCTGGAGAAAAATCTTCTTTACCGATACCCGTACCAAGCGCCGTAATTAAAGTACCAACCTGCTCTGAACCAAGCATTCTATCGAAGCGCGCACGCTCAACGTTTAAGATCTTACCACGAAGCGGCAGAATTGCTTGATGTTTACGATCACGACCTTGCTTTGCCGTACCACCCGCAGAATCTCCTTCGACTATAAATACTTCAGATTTAGCAGGATCACGCTCTTGGCAATCAGCCAATTTGCCTGGTAAATTAGAAATTTCAAGCGCTGATTTTCTTCTGGTCAGATCTCTTGCCTTACGAGCAGCTTCTCTAGCTACTGCTGCTTCAATCATTTTAGCGACAATATTTTTGGCATCAACTGGATGCTCTTCGAACCATTGCATTAATTTATCGTAAGTCGCGGCCTCTACCACTGGACGCACTTCAGAACTAACTAATTTATCCTTGGTTTGAGAAGAAAATTTAGGATCAGGCACTTTAACAGATAGAACGCAAGAAAGACCTTCTCTAGCATCATCACCCGATAAAGTAACTTTTGCTTTTTTATTAAGGCCATTATCAGTGATATAATTATTCATCAATCTGGTGAGAGCTGCCTTAAAACCAATAACGTGAGTTCCACCATCGCGTTGACGAATATTGTTAGTAAAGCTCAATAAATTTTCATGATAAGAATCATTCCATTGCATTGCAACTTCAACACTAATGCCTGATTTTGGATCATTTGCCATTACAGCAATGGTTGGATGAAGCGAAATTTTACTACGATCAATATATTGAACATAAGCTTCAACACCACCTTCATACAAAAATTCCACTTCGTGCTTTTCAGTACCCCTTGCATCCACAAGCAAGATTCTTACGCCAGAATTAAGGAAAGCAAGCTCTCTTAACCGATGCTCTAAAGTAGCAAAAATAAATTCAATATTAGTAAAAGTTTCCGCTGAAGGATGAAAAGTAACCTCTGTACCCTTTTTACCATTTGCTGGACCAACTTCAACTAATGGAGCTTCTGAATCACCATGTTTAAAACGCATAAAGTGCTCTTTACTATCACGCCAAATTCTAAGCTCTAGCCAATCTGATAAAGCGTTAACTACCGATACACCAACGCCATGGAGTCCTCCAGAAACTTTATATGAATTCTGATCAAATTTACCACCAGCATGAAGCTGCGTCATAATAACTTCAGCAGCAGATATGCCTTCTTCTTCATGAATACCAGTTGGAATACCACGACCATTATCGCGCACAGTCACAGAACCATTCGCATTTAAAACCACCTCTACAAGATCACAATGCCCAGCTAAAGACTCATCGATAGCATTATCAACCACTTCATAGACCATATGGTGTAATCCTGAACCATCATCAGTGTCACCAATATACATCCCTGGACGTTTACGAACCGCTTCTAAGCCGCGCAGGACCTTAATCGAGTCAGCGCCATATTCTTCGTTCATTGTGTGATTTTGATCTGCCATAATAATTGCTTCCGTTGTAATAGATTCATATGCTTTACATCATGGCACCCATCATATAAGATAAAGCCATTCTTTAAAAGAAAAACTTTATAAATAAGGTAAGAGATTATGACCTTTAGTAAAATATTGTCACTATCTGAAATTGCTCATCATTATGATCTTATTATGTTTGATTTGTGGGGAGTGTTTGTGGAAGGAAATAGCCTATATGAAGGCACTGCAGAGACTGTTAATAAATTAATGCAAAAACATGATGTAGTTTTTGTTACCAACTCGCCGAGATTAAAGGGCACAGTCGCGCAAAGAATGAGAGACTTTGGTTTAAATTGCGCAGATGAGCAAATGTTTTCATCGGGGCAATTTGCTAAAGACCTGCTTGATTACAATAAAATCATCAACAATCCCAAACTATATCACCTTAGCACTGGTAATTATCCCAGCGCAGCAGAATATGGTCATAATATCACCACAAAAATTCAAGATGCCAATGTACTATTACTCACCTGCCAGCTCGAAGAAGGCGATGATTTAAATCAGTTTAACCATCTACTCCAAGAAGCTGCAGATCTAAATATTCTAGCCGTATGTTCAAATCCAGATACCATCATTCCTAATCTTGGCCGACTTCGCTATTGCCCTGGTTTTTTCGCAAATATTTATAAAGCAATGGGGGGACAAGTGGTCTACACCGGCAAGCCAGGCAAAGATCTTTTTATACAGGCCATTGATAGTCGAGGCATTAAAGACCACAACCGCGTTCTAATGATTGGCGACACCCTAGAAACCGATATTCTAGGTGCGAATTTGCTTGGAATCCCCTCAGCCCTCGTGACCACTGGTAATGTTCATCAAGCGGTGCAATATTGCTCAACAGAAGCTGATATCCTTAAAGGAGTAGAGCATTTTTGTACCGAGCGGGGCATTATCCCGTCTCTTGTGGTCGATATTACGAAATAACTGAGATCACACAGATTAGCCTTCGTAGCTTACGATTTCACCATTTAGTGGCACATCATCGCTCTGAGCAGATACGTCGCCCAAAGTCGTGACTGACTCCGTTATATGTAAATCTATGTCGCCTTCATGATCCTTATCCTCTTCTAAGGCAGCCTTGTGTGCTTGCAATAATTGTATTATTTTATCATCCTTTATTGCTAGCGCTAAGTCCATAGGTTTCCAGCCTGCTTTACATACAAAATCTATTGAAGCTCCGTTTGCTAGCAATAATTCTACCATTTTATCATCCTTATTAAGCAAGGCCGGGATTAAAGGTGAAAACTGCTCATAGTTTGCTAAATCTACTGAAGCTCCTTTGTCTAGTAAAATTTTTGCTATAGTGGCATGCCTCATACCTACTGCCACATACAAAGGTGTTTCTCTTTTATCATTTTGAATATCTACTGAAGCTCCTTTGTCTAGCAAGAGCTTTACTGTAGCATCATGCCCATTATACACAGCTGCATGCAAAGGTGTAAGACCACTTTGCTCTTTACTATCTACTAAAGCTCCTGCTTTTAGCAAGAGCTTGACTATAGCATCATACCCACGACATGCAGCACGGTATAATGCCGTCTTTCCTGATTCATCAATAGCATTTACCGAAGCTTGTTTTTGTAACAAAAATTCTACTATACCATCATGCCCATGAGATGCCGCGTGGTGTAAAGGCGTGTTACCTTCATGATTAGCAATATCTACCAAATTTTCTTTTTGCAGCATGTATTTAACTAATCCAATATGCCCATGAATTGCCGCTAAGTGCAATAAGCTATTGCCTAAGCTATTAGTATAAATTATATCCTTAAGTAACACCATTTTGTTTAAGACAAAAAACATTTCTACATCAAATATATTTTTATTATCTATTGAAAGTTCCGATGATGCTAGAAATTTACTGAATTCTATTAAAGGAGTATTTCCTTTTTTATTACTAACATTTAGCCTTGCGCCATAATCTGCAAGAAGCTCTAGCATTTCAACATTGTGTATTTCAACCGCTGTATGCACAGGATAATTTCCATTTTTATCCATTTTATTTGTATCTGCTTTATGTTTTAAAAGAAGCTCTAGCATTTCAACATTGCATATTTCGACCGCTGTATGCACAGGATAATTTCCCTTCGGTCCTACTTTATTTGTATCTGCTTTATGTTTTAAAAGAAGCTCTAGCATTTTCAGGTCATTATTTAACGCTGCAGATGCTACCAAATGATGAGAGGACGTTGAAATATACTGTTTATAACTTTCAACAACAGCTATCTCCTGACGCATCACAGCAAGATATAATTTCTTATATATAGCATCTTGCTCCGCAACCTGCAGAATAGCCGTCTCTATGACTGCATTATCTTCAGCCTCTTGAATTTGTTTTGTCTTTTTAGGACTTTTAGAAACTTTTTCCCCCTCTGCAACTTTTGCTGAGTCAGAAGAATCTGTATCGCTCTTTTCTTCTAAAACGGTTTCATTATCACTATCATCAGAAGAGCTTAAATGATTAAACATATTACGACCAGCATCATCATTTAGAGGCGATTCTGATTTACCTTCTGCGGTCTCTACTGATGTTGCCCTAAAAATAGGGAGTAAAAATTCTCTTATTTCACGTTTCGTTAAATCATCATCATTACCTCGATATATGCTATAACGAAAAAATGACAGCATGTTGGTATTAAAATCCGTAGTCGCATTTACTACATCATTTCTATTTCTATAATAATGGCTTGGGTGGCCATCTACTTGCATTACCGCCCTTACTTCACCCACATAAAAGTCAACATGGTTTAAAATCTCTTCAATCCAATGTTCTGAAGTAACTTTTTCTCCTACAAATATAATATCTTTTGCTCGCTCAAAGATCTTCTTTTGCAAATTACTTACGTAAGGAATGGATTCGACCTCGACATCAGCTCTTAATGTATATAAATAACCCTCTTCCCTGATGCCTAATTCTTGTTGCTTTTCTTCAGGCAATAAATTACGCGATATAAGAAACTGTCTTTTATCTTCAACGGTTTTAAGATCTTTCTTTCTAACTGTAGCGATTAAGTCAACGATAATGCTATCTAAAAACGGCTTAAAATCTTCGCCAGCACTATTTAACTTAATCATACTAAGATAGTAAGCACTATTGAGTTGAACCATAGGAGAAAATGACCTTACATCTAATGCCCTTACTTTATCTATCCACCTAGCAATGAAGTGCTCATTGTA
>CAYTBU010000008.1:27371-27678 GCA_964436105.1 uncultured Rickettsiaceae bacterium
AAGTTTCGCCACTCCTTGAATGCTTTGGCATAAATCTTCTTGTGAAAAAAAGTCTATTTTGCTTGCTGCAACGTCGAACCAGCATGAAGCAAAATCTTTATCTTTATATCTTAGTTTTGCACATGACCACAAAATAGTTGAAAAATCATGAGAATCAGCAGTATTGATTTTCATATCTCTCTTCAGCTCACCCAAACAACTAGGCATAACATTTTCATCATAATAATCAAGCTGCGCAAGACCTTTCAGAATTACAGATAATTGATGAACATCATAAGATTCTATTGCCTCCGAAGTTAAGCTAATG
>CAYTBU010000009.1:0-1152 GCA_964436105.1 uncultured Rickettsiaceae bacterium
AAATCGCTAATCCGTCAGAAAGACCACCAACATCCGTGTAAATATAATGTATTGGTTTTTTCCCGCTAAAACTATTAATGTCATAATTAGTGGTAAAATTAGGCCCAGCATCAAAAAATGACGATGCTGGCACAGCCTGAATATTGATGACATCACCGCTATTGACAGTGATTGGACTACGACCAACAAAGTTAAAATAATTAATATAATCAGTAAATTGCTGTAGCAATGTATACTTTGGGGCATTAACGTCAGGGCTGTTAGGGTCGCACTTAGTATATACAACATTATTATTACCCGAAGCTGGAAGAGGCGCAGGGTTTTTTTGATACATAGTAAGTGATCCAGGTCCGCATGCACCAGAAAACTTATCAAAATCCGAATCCCATTGTTTAGTAGCATAATTCCAGCTTTTAATGAACACTTGTGGGCGCTCAAAACGTGGATCAAGCCGGTAAAGTACCATATATTTTTTAGGTGGTACATAGATGTCATCAGCATTCCAGGCAAATTTAATTGAATCACCATTACTAACACTTTTACCGGCGCTTTGCCATTTACCAAGATTATCACCAACATTAATAGTTTTGTTCGTTTTATCAAATTCAGTAAAATCTGGGGCAGAAATACAGGTCGGTCCAAACTCAAAGGCGCTCCACGCGGTATTTGTATGATGATTAGGTATAACAAACAACATCAATATAAGGCAAATATTTAAAAAAGGTCTATAGATCATTCTCATTTACCTCTTTTTATTAAATCTTGGATCTTGCTGGCGGCTCCTTCTAATTTTTTGCTCGCAGCCCCTCCCATCTCTTTTGAGCGGCTCATTACCTCTGCTACGCCCTCCTTTGCTCCAGTTTTTGCTGCATCTCGGCCTTCCTTAGTATATAATTTACTTATTGTATCCCCTACTTCTCCTCTTGCTTTACCAATAGAGTCTTTAAGTCCTCGTTCAAATTTATTATCACCAGTTTTTGGGTCGTATCCAGTGACCTTATGGGTGAAGTTTGATGCAGCGCTAGAAGCAGTTGGGCCAGAGCTATTAGTAATTCTTTGTGTTATTTTCTCAGCAAAATCGCCATAACCATAAGCACAAAAGGCGATCATCGCAAAACCTGTCATATCTTGCAGGCCAATGCCCATTAAACC
>CAYTBU010000009.1:1252-27063 GCA_964436105.1 uncultured Rickettsiaceae bacterium
AAAAGGCGATCATCGCAAAACCTGTCATATCTTGCAGGCCAATGCCCATTAAACCGCTCCTATAATCATATCCCCATGGTGCAAACCAATTAATGCAGAACAAAGGCTGAGTTAGGAAGCTTGGCGCTAAAGGAAAGCTAGGGAAGGGCAGACTAAAAGATAGGGTGCATTTCCAGCACACGCTCCAACCGAGAATGTTATCTATATAAATTTCTGCTAGTTGGGTCAAAATAATAATACCAGCAAATAAAATTATGGGCTCAATCATGAATCTAAAAATTGCCTTCGTCCAACCTTCAAATAAATGATAAGTTTGTTCAAATAGCATGAAAGTTAAAAATAGAGGAGCGAGTGAGAGTAAAAATGCAATAGCAACAAAAGCCATAATATATACTGTGAAAGATCTCAAAATAGCAGTTAAAATCATTATAACGCCCATAAAAATCATAAAGAAGAAAAAGATTCCTGAGATCCCAAAGCTAAATAGAGCAAGCATCTGAGCGAACGTGGTTTTGCTAAATAAAATTTTCGTCATTAATCCTTCAGAAAACATTAGTGGGTTTACTGCCCCACCGTTAGCATAGAGATTGTAACCCGCAATATTACTAATGATTTCATCGCTGAACCCAATAATGAAATCAAAGACATAGTGATTAAAGAAATTATACGTACCGCCATTCATTAAGCCAGCAACTAGTGCGATTTTGGCTATTCTAATCACCAGATCTTCGGTCGTAATTTGTGTCATGCCAGCAAGATACATGATGCCATAAAGCATGACATATATGGTAAGTATCCCGTGAATATAATTAAAGAAATTTGTACATGGAGCAGAGCTGCTTTGATAGCATGTCATATTTTTAAATACTAATTTGCCCGCGGAATCTACTTTGCTTCTTACTAATGCAAGCACAGGAGCTAAAACATCGTTGCCAAATTGTGAAGTCGCAATTTTGGTTTCTACGGCAACGTTATATTGCCCTACGCTATATTTATAATCATCAAAATTATTTGTAATTAGCATCCATAAGGTGCCTGTAGAATTAGGCGTAACAACCGCTTTATTCGCCGCATCAAAAGTCAGGCCTGTTCCTATAGTTCCACCACCGTCAGAATTTGTCGGATCAGTGCCGTCAGAAGGTACGATCACATATTGAATTTGCCCTCTATTTGGATAGCTATCGGTGGCGTATGATCCAGCAGTTCTTTGACATTTTGTTTGTTGAATATTAATGACATAACCACCAGTATTATAAGCATAAGCGCCATCCTCATCAAGGAGACGAAATTGTAGATATTGACTATTTGTAGACTCGCTTGCAAAGGACAAAATATTATAGTTGCTTGACGTGCTTGGCTGAGGAGCGAAGCAATAGCCATTAATATCTGGAGCGCAAGTGCCTGTAGCTTTCGTGCCAAGAGAGCTTTGGCTTGTTGGAATTAAAGAGTTATTAAATCTATATAATAAGCCAGTACCATCATCAGCCCTAAACCAGAAGCCCTTTGAGGTTGGGGTAATAGGATAGGCAAAACTCAATTCCTTCTGACAATTATTTCCTGTAGAAGAGGTGCAATTTGGGTCAGATGGATTTGCAAGGCAATAATCATAGCAAAAATTACCATTGTTTGATACTGGTCTACGAGACTCTGGTGGACTGTTATTATTACAATAATTACCACCATCATATGAGTTTGATATGTTACATAATGGATATGCATCATAATTTATTAAGTTCTCCTTATTTGTAGAATAAGGGATAATATTTGCAGAACTACCACTACTAGAATAAGTTGGTACTTTCTTAGGGTGATAAGTAGTAGTGTCTCCTTGCCAATAATTAGTTCTATTACAACAACTGGTCTTTCTATCACCGCACCCTCCCATTCCATCACCACAACAACAATTAGTATCGGTATGATAACATCCTGCCACGCAACCAGTACCATAAGTTTGTCCGATTGGATAAATTGAATATATGCCGCATAATGGATGATAGCTACTTAGCCCATCAGAGCAATCTATGTTATTGTCCGTGAGGAGTGGAGCCCTTATGGCGCTGATATATTGCAAATTAGTAACACCAGAGGTTAAAATCCCATTGGAATATTGCGCTTTTTTAGAGGGTTGTAATGATACTGCTACTTGATCATATTTATCAATCTTTGCCACATTAAGCCAATTGCCATTTTTAGCATCAAGAGTAATAGAGAGAAAATTCGTATCACCAATCCTCGGAATAGGAATTGGGGCCTTCGTCACGGGATTAATATCACCACCAGCCTTATAAGGACTAATAGTACCAGGCGCTGTATTTTGTTCAGGGTTATAGGCTGGCAAAAAGGCCTGACATAAACTTACGGAACCAGAAGAAACAACTAGAGTTATATCGGTGCCTTCTTGTACATCAATTCCCGTGTCAACCCATTGGCCATAAGTGGTAGGATCTGGAGTATTAACAGTTTGACCATCTACCTCGCTAATAATTACATTATAATTACCTGTGGCTTGCAAAGTTGTAGAATGACTTAGCGCGTCAGTATAGTTAGTGCCAGAAGTGTATCTAAGCAAACAGCCATTCGTTATGTTCACCACCCCTGTAATCGCGGATATGCTAATCATGAGCATGAGGATTGCCGTAATAACGGCTGACATAAAAACAAATTTTTGTACTTTTTCTTTCATTCTATTTGCCTAGCCCCTTACCTAATCCTTCACCCACACTTTTAGCTAATTCTCCGGCAGATCCTGAGTCCATACCTTTACCAGCGCCACCTCTTTTAATCCCTAATTCTTTGCTTTTTTCTTTTAATTTTTCTTGTATCTTTTCTTTGATGTTTTGCCCCTTTGTTGCATAAGTTTCAGCCGCGAACTTAATAGCATTGAAAGCAGCCACCGCCCCGTTCAGTATAGCGTTCACACTAAGGCTGACGCTCTTCATGCTCGGTCCACCGCTGAGTTCTCCTGCAAAATCTTGCACTGATTGTGCAAAGAAGTAAAAAATTAAGGATATAATGAGAAGTAACATCATATCTTTTGCTAGGTTACCAGCATCTTTCAATTGATGTAAGCTAGTTATGAGTATTTGATTTTCTTTCCAAGAGTCTCCCATAATATAATACATCATTTTCATGCCTGGACTAGAGGTGCAAGATTCTGGAGCAGCATTTGGTTGCGCAATACGATAAATATTCATGTTATAAGTAGTTTTATTATCAGCTGATGGTACGGCGTAAGTCTCGCGCACGAAAGAACAGTTATTATAAATTGCAGTGTCATATATACTGACCATAAAAGCTAAGAATCCTACCATAATAGCTGGTTGAAGGGCCATAGATATTGTCATTTTCCACCAAGAATCAAAGGAGCTTTTTGTACGGGCAAATAATGCCATAGGTACAAAGATTGGGGCTATATATAATAGTACATATAAAGTAAGTACGCACATTAGGATCGAGCTAAAAAAGCTTAAAATTATAGAAAGGAATATAAACAAGAAAATCAACATCACTAAGAAGAGCATGACATTACCATCACATAAGAAGCCCACTGCTAAAGTAAATGCTGCCATGGCACCACCGCTTGTTAAGATCGATGGTCCTTTAGATAAGTTGTTAGGAATTGAAATTATTGATGCTCCATCCGGGTTAAAAGTTTCCACTTGTGGATATTTACTCACTTCATTTGATAAACCAGAAAGCATCTTGACGCCTAGATAATATCCTAATCTACAATCAATAGCATCCCATATAGCATAGATTCCTTGTCCATCTTTATATTTAGATGCATCAAAATTACATAGCCCCTTCGCTCCGCCAGCATTAAAAACTATACTAGAAAAATCTCCTATCGCACCGCTTAAGAAGGGCAGAGCCCAAGTTACAACGCCATTTTGTTGATTTTGATTTCCTTGGGTATAAGAAATAGGTCCAAGTCCAACAGCGAAATATAAGACTAGAATCATCTTCATTACGAAGCCAATAAAAGACGAAGCATTCATCTCTACTTGGCCAAGTAACATTCGAATACCAAAGAACATTGTATATAATATTAGCGCCGCTCCGACAGTGCCTCGTAAAGCATTTTGAAAATTCACAAATGGATTTAAGAAGCTAAGGTTAACGCCATCAGTAGAAGTGCATGCGGCAGTGTTGAGATAGAAAAACTTATTTAAAGATTCGGTCAAACATTGATATGCCTTGCCAGTAAAATTAAAGGGGGACATACTATAAACAGTGGAAGATGCATAACATGAAGTGGCTGCGATGCTGCATTGACGACTCATTATCTCTGCTGGTGTTTGCACATAAGAAACGTTTTTACAAAATACTGGAGTGTCGCCAAAAGTAGTGGGCATAAAAAGGCATAAGGTATTGTTATTATAACCATGTACTGTTAGGGCAATATTTTGCATAACAGAATCAGTAGCAATATCTGACCCTGCAAAGGCCTGGCTAATAGTGCCGCTATAACCATTAGTTAGCTCTATTGGTATAGTGTTAGTAAGGTAATATGATGTCCTTAGATTAAAAGTAATGGAGTCAGAGCTATTATCGCTGCAAATAGAAGGTGATGGTGCCTGCATATAATTTTTTAAATAATTATATGCAGTAGTCTTGGTGTTAAGGGTGTCTGTAGCATTAATAACATCTGGCACTAATGAACAAGAAGTGCCAAAGCTAGCCTGCGCAATATTGGTAAAGCTGCAAAAGATTAGCAATAGAGTAAGGATTTTAAGGTGAAGAGATTTTATCATTTATTATCATCCCCACCTTTTGCTATAGCGTCGGTTGCTATTTTCGAGGCTTCTTTTGTTATAGTAGCTTTAGTTCTGTTATTTGTAACAGAACTAACAACATTATCTACGGCTTTACTGGTTGCTCCAGAGACTAAAGAGCTTGCTGCACTTTGGACCTCTGAATTTTTAGTAGCAGCAACATTTTGTATGGCTTTACTAGTTGCTTCAGAGACTAAAGAGCTTGCTCCATCTCGAGCTGCCGTTTTTTGAGCATCATCCGCGGGTGGTGTATTAGTTGTACCAGAAATTCCTTTAGTATCATTCGACGTTTTAATCGCGGTATCACTAGCCTGAGCCCTAGTACCATGAGGTACATTAGTATCACTAGATCTAGGTACGGTGCCTTTAGTCGCGGTATCACTAGCCTGAGCCCTAGTACCATGAGGTACATTAGTATCACTAGATCTAGGTACGGTGCCTTTAGTCGCGGTATCACTAGCCCCCTCAATTCCTCCCCTAGCAGTCGTATCTTCAGCCTTATCGCTGTCGCCAGGCGCGCTAGTGTCATCGGCACCCTCTTTCCCACCGCCTTTGTCCTTATCTTCTGGGGGTTTTGGAGGCGGTATTTTAGCGCCAGGTATAGCTATTCCTTCGGTCATATCTGCGGCAAATTCTGCTACTTGTTCGCTTAATTGTTTTAATAGATATAAACAAAAACACGCAGTGAAAAGTGAGAATATAAAGTCTCTTAAACTCCCTACTAAAGTAGTGATAGGAAAGAATAGACCTTGCTTAGTTTTTACGGAAGACAGAATTGAATATTGATTTGCGTTATCATCAAAGGTTTGATCAGGAGGCGTAGTCGTTCCAACTGCCACTTCAACTCCGCCATCAGTTGGAGAAATGTTTGATATTTGTTTAACAAGAGGATCAACATATGTACTAGCCTGATCGCTAATAATAGTACCAGCAGACTCAGGAGAAACACTGCCAGAGATAATACCAAAAGGGGCATTGAATATCCACCCTAAACTATTAGTACATCCCCTAACAGCATCAGCGTTTGGATAAGCATCTTGATCATTCATATTGTTATTAAGAGCAAACATTTTTCTGGTCACATTAGTACCATCTACAGATTGTGTGACATTTAAGGGTTTAAATTTACAAGTGCCAAAAAAACCAAAGTCATATACTGTAAACATAACAATCATAAAAGTAGAAACTACCATTGGCTGTAGTACAAATGAGATAATAAGTTTGACCCAAGAATCAAAATAACTTTTGGTATATTCAAATAGAACCATCGGTATAAAAACTGGGGCTAGAACTGCGAGTATTGTAATTGAAATTAAACAAACGATAAAAGCATATACCATGTAAGCGGCTGTACTTATAACAAGCAGAGGATAAGATAATACAAGCATAACTAACTGTAGATTACCTGAATAGATCGCTGGAAATAGTAAAATTACCCAGGGTGGTATCGTGGCTCTTAAAGCATCAAAATCCGGAGTGCCTTGTGCGTTACGACTTGTGTAGGCCCCTAATTGATCTATGCCTAAATAATTGGATATTCTACAATCAAGAGCATCCCATAAAGCAAGGTAGCCATACCCTGGTGCATAATCGGATGGAGAAAATACGCATAACTGACTAGGACTAGCATGAGTGATCCAACTAGCGATCGCACTAGCGCCATCAAAAACAATAGGTAAAATCCATTGACTCATCCCATCAACAGCCGTATCGCTACCTTGTATGTTAATACCAATAGAAAAATATATCACTAAAATTAATTTAACCAAATATTTTATTAACTCGCCTTTCTCTGGTATTTCTCCGCCTAGTAAGATCTTAAATCCAACAAACATTACGTACATGGTGAGTAATGCCATTACAGCATTTCTCATTGAATCTTGAAAAGCATATAAAGTACTCTTCGATCTTGCTGTGCTATTAGATATAATGGCAGAATATTGATCAAAGCTACAAATATCTTGACTAATTAATACTTTAGTTAGCATTTGCTGCACGCATGAGACTATTGGTCCAGCAATCGGAACCAAGGTTTTTGTATTCATCATTGTATTGATATAGCATGAATTGCTTAAACAACTGACTAAACCAGATTCACTAGATGAAGAAGTTAAAGATAGGCCTACATTATTTGTTGCATTTTGCAGAGTGGCATCTCCTGTTGGCGCATCTGGTGGTAGGCTGTGAAAAAAATTATGATATCTAGACACTAAATATGGATCCTTCATATATTTGCAACCAACTGGTAGCCATCCCGTAATGCCTATCGTTGCAACACAAATAGTATCATTGCTTCTTACGACTTGCCAAGGAAAAACAACCACCGGTACATTTCTATTAATTGTTGCATTTCCTGTATTAGATGGATCGACATTTAATGCATCTGTAAATACTGCAAGGTTTAAATCTACAAACACTCCGGAAGATCCTAATGGAAGATTTCGAGATCCAGGTATAAGACCATCCATACTGTGATATTTTTTCGGATCTATATACCAATTTTTGGCGATATTATTCCATGGATCCTTGCCATTCACAGCATCAACTAATAGATTTACTACAATATTATTAATCGCCTGGAGGCGTAAGGGTACTAATAATATATTCGAACAAAAACTAAATTCTATATGCGGGTCGTAGGGGTCAGTACGATTTTCTCTTTTGCAGTTGCCAGGCAATAACTCTTCATCATTAATTGTTAAACGACTCATCGCCCACGAATATAATCCAGGTGATACAATGTTGGCAATATATGTAGTTGAATAAGCAGCGGGTATGCAAGTATGAGGAAAATAAGATTGTTTTACCAAATATAAGGTTTCGCAACTAATAGCAGATATACTAGTCAATATATCATTGAAACTACCAGCTCTAGCATTCAAAGGTAGCAGAGTGAAAAATATAAAAATATAAGATAATAATCTTCTGCGTATCATAAATTTAGTTTTTTTCTAATGCCGCATAAAATAATGGGAGCCACTTTTCAGGGGCGTTGCCATATTCTTCGCGTAATTTTTGCACTAATAATATTGTATCCGTACGTCCTGATAATACGCTAATAATATTATCCATACCCGATAAATTCACGCGCGCTACAACCGCATTAACTCCTTGTTTGATTAAAAAATAGCGCAAAGAAGGGTCCGTAGTTTTAATTAAATTATACTCCCTTTCGCTAAGCATAAAAGCAGTGCGATAAACATCTGTTGCTTTAAGATTTGGTAAGAAAATTTGAGTCGCTGTTTGCTGAATTAATGTATCACTAATTCTACTTTTTGCTGCATCTTCCACGCTTTGTGTTGCAAAAATCACGAAGGTATTAAGCTTACGTAGTACCTTTAGCCAATCTTTGATTTTTGGAGCGAAGACTGGATTATCGATTAAAGCCCAAGCTTCATCTAGTACAATCATTGAGCGAGTGCCATCTAAAGATAAATTAATTCGATGGAATAAATATAATAAGACTGGTGAAAGGCTTGTAGGGTCTTTAAGTAATGATGCCATTTCGAAGCCAAAAACACTAGCTCGCTCTAAATCAATTCCATCTTCTTCATTATCAAAAATTTTAGCATGAGAACCTTTGCCGTGCCACATGGCGATTCTACCAGCTAACGTACCTGGACCTTCCATCCCCAAGAAAGCTACTATGTTACTTAGTTTACGATCATGTTTTTGCAGGCGGTAATTACCATCGATTGCTTGCGTTAAAGCTTTAATATCTTCTGCATTTAATGTTTCACCATTAGTAGTCACTAGTACTTTTAACCACTCTAGTAAGAAGGTTCTATTTTCTCCAGTGTCGGCTAAATGTAATGGGTTGAAATTACATTTTTTCCCAGGATCTACTTCAGTGTAAACGCCGCCAAGTGCCCTAATGAATATTTCTGCGCCACGATCTTTATCGAAAAAATACATTCTCGGTTTAAATTTTTGTGCTTGAGCACATAAGAAATTCATTAACACTGTCTTACCGGCGCCAGTAGGTCCAATGATTAGGGTGTGCCCAACATCTCTGACATGGAAATTAAAGTAATAAGGGGTGCCAGAAGTTGTATCTAAAATTGTTACATGCTCCCCCCAATGATTCTGATCTATCTGCCCCATAGGATAGTTATGCATTGAAGCAAATCCAGCTAAATTGAGAGTGTTTATCGTGGATTTACGCACGATATAATCCATATTACCAGGCAATTGCCCCCAGTAACTTGGTTCGAGATTGACTCTTTCTCTGACTGGTTGCATACCACAATTAGCCAGTTCCACTGAGACTTGAGATAGAACGTTCTCTAGTGACTTTAAATTTTTATCTAAGCACAAAAAGCTAATATGATGTTCACCAAAACCGATATTACCACTCATCGCCATATCAAGTGCTTCAGAAATTTCGGCAATTTGGGATACGGCTTTATCCTCTGCTTGGATCATTCTATTTTGTTGTAACTGCATTTTGCTAATTGCTACTGTACGATTAGCAGCAATAAAAGATTGAGTTATAATAAATTCAAAAGGCATTTGTAAAAAGGCATCAAAAACACCAGCAGAAGTTGTAGGGCCATACTCACGTACACTAACTATGCCGCCATATCTTGTTCCTTTCGGCCCTCTCGCTTCCATAGAGCGACTTCCAAAAAACAACCTTTGACTTGGTATATATTTGTCTAACTCCATTCTTGGTGCGACTACGGGCGCGAAGGATCCGCAATTAACTATGCCGGCTAGAAATTCTAAAATTTCACATTGCGTTCCATAAGGAGATTCTTTGCTACCAAGAAGATGTGCATCGAAGTCCTTGAAAGTGTTAAGCACCATAGTGGTTATTTCCGCTAAATTCTCGCGCATTTCGCGCATGTCATTTTCCCAAACGCTTTTATCAGACTTTTGTTTTAATTGTTTATAAAAATGTTCTAATATTGCTGCACCAGCTTTATCTGGACTGTAGAGAATGCTTACATAGATATCATTTGCAAATGATTCAAAAGTAGAATATTTTTTTTCCCATTCGGACTCTAGATAACTAACAAAATTAGAAGGTGTTCTAATAGTAGGGTCTAATTGATAATTATCTTCATCTTGAGTTAAGGCGTGCCTACGACGAATCGTATGAAAATATAAAGTAAGATTGCCGGATGATAAGTTTTTAAATAATAGGTTGCGCATACTTTTGAGAATATCTAAATCTTCATCATCCGCTGTTTCAAAAGAATATCCCCCAACTTTAATAACTTGTAATAATTCATTGTTTTTAGTCAGAATGGTGTTGCTATCCCAATGACAGCGATAGGGAATAAAATGAGAGGCGTGCATCTCGCGCTTTGCGTATTTTTCTGTTTTTGCTTTAGTTTTGAAGATTTTAAACATTTGAATTCCTATACAATGTAAGAATTGGCGCCATAATATGATTTATTGGCGCATTGATTACATTTTGCATTTTTATTCATAATTAATTCTATAAACTTTGGTTCTTTAAAACATAAGATATACCCAACCAAATGGATCGCTAATGCGATTGGGATGATTTTAATGCTACTAGTATTAATAAAATAAACGACGCTGCCCATCATATTTAACATTGCAAATGAGATGCTGACACCAAAAATCATTGTCGGACGAGTTAGACCAACAAATAATGGATCCGCTCTTAATCTACCTGTAGATGACATGTAAACCTCTTAAATATCTTCTTAAATTCTAATGCTTGCAATAATATATCAAGCAGATTCTAATATTAGTTGAAAAGGCGCTATAAAATCAAACTTATAATCGAAATTATCACAAGCTTTTTACTATCTGATACATACGAGCATCACATTAGAAAAACAAAGACAAAGAAACCCTCGATGAATATTTGGATGATACTCTATAACCTCTCTTGTAATTCTATGATCCATTCATTATTATCATGACGATTAGATCTTTAAATAATGAGTTTTTTAATGTTTCAAACCTTAAGCAATAAATTTTCTAATATTTTTGACCGCCTGCGTTCAAGTGGAGCTCTGACTGAGGAGCAAATTGACGGCGCTATGCGCGATATCAGAATCGCATTGCTAGAAGCGGATGTTTCTCTTGTGGTAGTTAAAGGTTTTATCGAGCAAGTTAGAAATAAGGCGATTGGTCAAGATATCGTTAAGTCGGTTACGCCAGCCCAAATGGTTATTAAAATCATTCATGATGAGCTTGTCGCGCTTCTTAGTTCGCCGGCAGAAGAAAGAGCTCTTAATCTTAAAGCTGAACCTCCAGTCAGTATCATGATGGTAGGTCTGCAAGGTAGTGGTAAGACCACAACCACTGCAAAACTTGCTTTGCATTTAAAAAATCAGGGCAAAAAGGTGTTGATGGTATCATTAGATATTTATCGTCCAGCCGCGCAGGAGCAATTAGAGATTTTAGGACAAAGCGTTGCAATTAATAGCCTTGCAATTATAGAGGGGCAAAACCCTATTGATATTACCAAGAGAGCGATTCAGGAATCAAAGCTCGGTGGCTATGATGTGGTGATTTATGACACGGCGGGTAGGTTGCATATTGATCAAGTAATGATGGCGGAATTAAGCGAGGTCAAATCTTTAGTAAAACCTACTGAAATATTGTTGGTTGTTGATTCTTTAACGGGGCAAGATGCAGTGAATGTCGCGACAGATTTTAATAAGAATCTTGATATCACGGGTTTTGTTTTAACTAGGATTGATGGGGATGGTCGTGGTGGAGCCGCGCTTAGTATTAAAGCTATTACTGGTAAACCGGTTAAATTCTTAGGTGCTGGCGAAAAAGTTACTGCGCTCGAGGAATTTCACCCAGAGCGTATAGCTTCTAGAATACTTGATATGGGGGATGTTGTCTCTTTGGTCGAGAAGGCCGCCGCCGCTTTCGATGAAAAAATTCAGGTTAAAACAGCGGAAAGATTAAAAAAAGGACGATTTGATCTTAATGATTACTATAGTCAAATTAGTAGCATTAAAAAAATGGGGGGCATGAAAGATATTGTCTCGATGATTCCAGGTGTTAGTCGTATGGTAGATAAGATTGATGTTAATAAAAATGAAAAAATGATCGCGCGCCAGGAAGCGATTATTCTTTCGATGACTAAAAAGGAAAAGCGTAATCCAGACCTAATAAACGCATCAAGGCGTAAAAGAATAGCTAGTGGTTCTGGCACCTCTGTGCAGGAAGTGAACAAGTTGCTTAAGCAATATCAACAGGTTAGCGACATGGTGAAGAAGGCAAGTCGCATGGATCCCAAGGCTCTAATGCGCAGCGGCATCGGAAAACTTTTCTCTTGACAATTATATTGTAAAAAGGCATTATCGCGCGAATCTATTAACCATAATTTAATTAGGATATTGTTATGTCTAAGGCAAAAACGGCATCGAAAAACAACCCAACTACTCGTGAGCAAGCTAAAGAATTCACCTATAAAGGGCAAAAGATTAAACCCGTTAAACTAATTACGGGTAAATCTTCTTTTTTTGCTGCTGAGTATGATAGCTCTGGAGACTTAGTACTTGGCGCTAATGGCGCTCCTCTGCCTTGGGATTTAGCTAAAAACCTAAAATAATATTAATATTATTCAGAAATATCTTGCTATATCCTATTATGTATGCTATAAGTTGTTTATTAACAATTTATACAATGTGAATAGGATATGGAAATTTCTTCTGAATTATTAAAACTTTTAGTTTGCCCGGTTACAAAGGAACCTTTACAATATGATAAAGATGCGCAAGAATTAATCAGCGAAAATGCTGGTCTTGCTTATCCGATTAGAGATGCGATCCCAATTTTGTTGGTAGATCAAGCTCGTCGTATTAATAAGAATGCTTACAGACCTTTGCCATCAAAAATGGATTATATCCATGAAGCTGATGCAACCAAAAAAGATTCTGAATTAGCGTAATAATTTACCACTTTAATGATAATGAGCCTTGCTACTTTAAAGGTAGCAAGGCTCATTATCATTTGCTCCCCTCTTTTATGGGTTGAAGTTTTTTAATGATAATCATTGACATTATAATACTAAATATATAGTATACGCTGCTAGTAAATTCTAAAGGTATAAAAGTGACAAAAATTCTTAGTGCAAAATATAAAGCAAGTAGAAGACTTGGTGTAGCTATTTGGGGTGATGATAAAGATCCTTTTAATAAAAGAAACTATCGTCCTGGTCAGCATGGTCAAACCACAATCGTAAAGAATTCTGATTATGGTCTCCATTTAAAAGCTAAACAACGTATTAAAGCGCATTATGGTCGTATTAACGAACGTCAATTTAGAAATCTTTTTAAGCTTGCCGATAAAATGAAAGGCAATACTGGTGAAAACTTTATTGCATTGCTAGAAAGCAGATTAGATGCTGTTGTTTACAGAATGAATATCTCGTCTAGTATTTTTGGTGCTCGCCAACTTGTTACGCATGGTCACATTAAAGTGAATGGCAAAAAAGTAAATATTCCTAGCTATTCTTTGAAAGTTGGTGATGAAATCTCTCTAAAAGACGCTTCAAAGCAAGTTATTACTATTGTGGAATCAGTGCAAAAAATGACTAGAACAGTTCCTGATTATATGGAATTTGATGCTGGTAAATTAACTGGTAAATTCACTAGAAAACCCGCAATATCAGACGTGCCTTATCCGTTTGATCCCGAAGTCCACTTCGTCGTCGAATTATATTCTCGTTAAAAAAGCCCTTCGGGGCTTTTTTTATTTCTTTTTTAAGTCCCATTATTCTTGTTGTTGTAATTTTTTGCTGGATAGCTACGTCACTTGCGCTGCCCGCTATGACGAAGAGGGGTAAGGGGATCGTCATAATGAGGAGGATGCTAATCCGACGTCATTATCCAGTTTATTCTTACATTATGCAAATGTTAATGCTTATGTGAGTTATGAGCGGAGCCCCTTACACACAGCATCTGAAAGAGGCCATACAAGAATTGTAAGTCTTCTATTGACCCACAATGCAAAGGTTGACCGGGTTGATAAAGGTCATAATTCAGCCTTGATGTTGGCATCTCAAGGAGGCCATACAGAGGTTATAAATCTGTTACTGGCCAAAAATGCAGAGGTTAATCTGAGTAATGAAACCGGTCATACAGCTTTAAAACTAGCCGCATTGAGTAGACAGCAAGAAAGTGTACATGCGTTATTAAATGGAGGGGCTAATATTAATGATACTAATTATTTGGTTGATGCAGCTTTAAAGAGTCCACATGATAATATTCTAACACAACCAATACTGCAAGAGATTACAAATCATAAAGAGCGCTTAAACGAGGTGGCTGCTTTCTTAATTAGTTTCGCTCAAAGGGATGATCATGATAATATATCGAGCAATATTTATGTCCATCGTCTTAATGGCGATCAAAAAGCTTTGCCCGCTATGATGAGATGTGTATAATAAGAAAATAAAAGAAGAATGGCGCACCCGAAAGGAGTCGAACCTCTAACCCTATGATTCGTAGTCATATACTCTATCCAATTGAGCTACGGGTGCAACGATAAGGGCGCGATGATAAGCTAATTTTTAATAAATGTCAAGAGCGGCCTTGCTTAATAATAGATATAAGCGTAATCTTGCGATATCGTTATTTTACTTATAAGCTATATGAAGAAGATAGACCAAATATGCGTAATCGGTAGCGGTGTTATGGGCTCTGGGATTGCAGCACTTGCAGCGAATGCTGGTATCAAAGTATTGTTATTAGATATTAAGTCGGATGATGATCCGAATCTTATCACCAAAACAGCAATTACCAAAATGCTGACATCAAAGCCAGCACCTTTGTCGCATCCATCAAGGGCCGATTTCATCACTCCAGGTAATCTTGAAGATGATCTTGATAAAATAAGAGACTGCGGTCTAATTATTGAAGTTATTATAGAAAAACTTGAAGTAAAACAGGATCTATATAAGAAACTGCTTCCCTTTCTATTACCCACCACTATTGTTGCCTCTAATACATCGACTTTATCGCTTAAATCCTTAAAAGCGAAATTACCGGAGTGGATGGCTAAGAATTTTATGATCTTGCACTTCTTTAATCCACCGCGCTATATGCCGCTTCTTGAGCTTGTTACCGATAAGGGCACTTCAAAAGAGGCGAAAACCACAGCACATGATTTTATTACTCATACTTTGGGTAAAGAGATTGTTGAATGTAAGGATACACCTGGATTTATCGCTAACCGTATTGGTTGTTTTTTGCTTGAACTTGTTTTGCGTAAAACTATCAAATATGAATTAGAGATAGAAATCGTCGATCAGGTATTTAGTAAATATTTGTCCTTCCCCAGTACTGGTATTTTTGGTCTTTATGATTTGATCGGTATAGATGTGATGAGGCTAATCTCCAGCTCTCTCTTAAACTCACTCCCATCGGATGATAGCTTTGCTATAATGTATACTCCTTTAGAACAAATCACGCAAATGATTGAGACTAAATACACCGGTCGTAAAGGCCTTGGTGGCTTCTATCGTTTGCGGGTAGAAGGTGGGGTGAAAAGTAAAGAAGTACTCAATCTTGAAAGCATGGAATATAGCCCATTAAAAAATGAACTATTAGATTATGGCAATATCAACCACCTTCTTGCGAGTAATAATAATTTATCCAAAGGAATCAATGAGATATTACTAGAATTTGGTCATTATATTTGTACTTTAGTGCCAGAGGTGAGTGCCAATATTTACGATATAGACCGTGCTATGAGACTTGGTTATAGCTGGAAATATGGGCCATTTGAACTCTATCATCGCGTTATTGATAATGGTTTTGAATGGATCAATAAACATACAAAATATAATGATGCTGCTTTCATTAAAAGCAAACAATATAGCTATATTAAAAATGAAAAATTTAGTGAAGATAATTCTATATTACCCCGAGTAATGCTTGAGCAAATTATGAAGAATGATTTGTGCTTGGTTTCGGAATTAAAAAATGACGCTCTTTGTTTCTCAATCACAAGCAAAATGAATGTCTTGAACGAAGAAGTGTTTAAATGTTTGATAGAAACGATTACTTATGCCGAAGCTAAAAAGAAAAAAATCTATATTTATAGCGACTTCTCTCATTTCTCGGTTGGGGCGGATTTAAAATTTATTTTGCAACAGATTGAAGAAAAAAACTGGGCTAGAATCGATAGTTTTCTGGATCTTGGGCAGAGAGCGATGATGCGTATGAAATATGCTAAAGTGCCAATCATTGCGGCAGCATCTGGCCTAGCCCTTGGCGGTGGCTGCGAGTTATTATTACATAGTCACCATATTATTGCTCATGAACAATTATCGGCTGGCTTAGTCGAAGTTGGAGTGGGTTTAATTCCGGCTTTTGGCGGCACCAAAGAAATGGTAATGAGGGGGAGAGGTTCGCCTGAATTATTAATTCGTAATCTAAAGAATATCATCCTACAAAATAAAAGCGCTTCTGCTGATTATTTCGCCAAAGATTATATGGTGGATTTAAGCATCAATATGAATAGGAAATATCTACTCCAAGAAGCAATGGATTTAACGCTAAAGAGAAAACCGGCGGGTGCGGCGGAAGCGAGAGTTACTATACCAGCATTTGATTTAGAAAAATCATTGGATTTCACCGCTTTAGATCGCCATAGCTTTAGGATTATTGCTTTATTGCAAAATATTTCAGGTAAAAGCATGAATGAGCAAGAATTACTAGAGCTAGAACGTGAGATTTTCCTGGAGCTCGCACAAACCCCAGAGGTTGAGCAGAAGATTCGGAAGGTTTTGCATTGTTAAGATAGTCTTGTAAGTCGGCGCCGATATGTCATACCCGCGGAGGCTGGTATCCACCTTGAAGCCCTTGCTTATTATGGATTCCCGCCTCCGCGGGAATGACCTTGTTAGGAGCTCTTCGCTTACGCCCCTCGCAGGTGGTAAAAATAGTATAGCTTGGATTATAAGCGCTAACTATCCTACTATATCACCTGAAAAAACATAATCTCCACAAAAAGAGACGTCTACATTATGCCATTCTAAAGGGCCCTCATAAGCCATGCCTTTAGGTAAAGTTTGACCATCAACAACGGTGGTAAAGATATCTTCATCTGTAACCACTCTGGCGCCTTCCTCAATAATAAAATGCCTAATATGTAATTCGGCATCTAGCTTTAGTGTGGGGCCAGTGGGTATAGTTGCAGATTCAATAATCATCGGTGCTTCAGCTGCTGTAGGGCGAGCTTCATCGGTAGTAGATGCTTTAGGTAGGGAAACGATGATTGCATCTTCAGGGTTCGATAATTGTGGCATAAAATTGGCTCCATTTCATTATTATAGCGGGTGAATAATTAGGGCTATGTTATACTGAAATTCAATAAATAAAGCAACTAGATTTACAACCGGTAGTAGAGACTGAAAGTAGAAAGCAATAGATTGTGGCGGGGTTAATACATGACTGCACTAAGATAATTAAAAGCTATTTTATTGATTTTTTTACGGATAGCGACGCTTCGCTCGCTATAACGATGTTGCAGCCTCGTTATAGTCCTAGCCTGGAACCGAATTTCTGAACTTTTACAAGGATGACTAAGAGGTGGATTCTACAGCATCGGGGACGCGATGCTTGCGCCCAGCTATGACAGTGATGTATTCCTTATTCATCCACCCCGATGCTGGAAGAGACTGAATGAGTTCTAGTAGAGTTTTCTGTCGAGCTACGTGCTTTTTTTGCTCTCTCAAGATCTGCTTGTTGTTGCAAAGGACAACGATATTTAGCCATATCTCTTTGTGTATTGGCGAGCATTTTTTTGATTTCTTTTAGTTCTTGCTGGGTTTGTGCGTCTGACTTAGTATCTTCTCGCATAGATTTGCTTTTGGCGTCTGAAAGTCTTGGGTAATCGTCATCATAGTCATTAAAACTTTGCTGATATACGGACTTATCACGGTTCATTTTGCCGCCTCGCCTTTGAGATCTTTCCTTTTCTAGCATCTGACGATACATTGCGCGATTCATTGTAGCCGGATCAATAATCTCATCATTATCCTCGTCAATATCATCTTCGTCGTAATTATAATCTCTGACATTGCTTTGCGCTTTGCTGATATATTTTTTATTATATAAAGGGCGTCTTTTGCCGCCATCAAAGCCTTTCATATCAACTAATTTATTATTAGCTGACCTTTTTAATCTCCAGTCTGAACAGCCGCTGATTATAAGTGCCATAAAGATTAAAATAATTTTTTGCCACATAATATATACCTTTTTTAGAGCGTTGTTTTTGGTATGACACAAAAATCACTTCTCTTCAAGAGTAGTGATGATTTTAAATAATTTATGATTTGATTATTTCTTCAACTGTGTCAGCTAGGATGCTTATGGAGTCTATATAAAGCTCTCGTAGCTTTTTTGACGCCTCTTCTAAAAGACTGCGGTCAGCTGCAAGAGTCAAAATTAGCGCGGCTAGATCTGCTGCGCTCATCGAGCTTTGCTCAAAATACCAACAAGTATTTTTATTCGCCAAAGTTTTGGCATTATATAATTGATGATTTTCAGCCGCAAAGGGAAAAGGAATCAAAATAGCTGGTTGACCAAGATAAATTAGTTCTGCAATGGTTGAAGCCCCAGCACGACAAATAACTAAATCGCTATTCAAATAACGCTTAGGCATATCTTGAAAAAATTCCGCTAATTCGAATTTATGACATGTTTTTTGATAAATTGTCTGAAGATTATTATGCTGATCCACAGTTGCTTGCTGGACTAAATCTATTTTAATTTCATGATTTTGTTGACGAATGATCTGCAGCGCGTCTGGCACGACAGAGGAGAAAAATTTTGCGCCTTGGCTTCCACCTGTGACTAGGATTCTAAATGTCTTTCCAGTAAAATCGCGCTTTACTTTTATCTGTTCTATTTCCTTACGCACCGGGTTGCCAGAGATAATAATTTTACCTTGTAGATTTGATGGCGCATTAGTTGTCTCGGCAAAATTCAGGGCTATTTTTTTAGCATCTGAGGCAAACAGCTTGTTTACTTTGCCAAAGAAGCAATTTTGCTCATGCAGCATGATGGGGATATATAGAACCTTAGCAGCAAGCAAGGCGGGAAAAGCAGTATAGCCACCAAAACCAACAACTAGAGCGGGGCGATGAAGAATAAAAACTGAAATCATTTTAGCTGTCGCAAATAGTATTTTAAAACACATTAAAAGCTTTGCTAATAGGCCGGATTTCATTGAGCCAAGAGCAAGGATATGAGTTTTTAATTTAAGATCTTTTGGCAAATAACCAATGCAGCGCTTATCGGTGATTAACTCAGCATCATGAGATCTGGCTTTTAGCGCCTCGCCAAGAGCAATAGCAGGAAATAAGTGGCCACCAGTGCCCCCACCAACAACATATATTTTCATAAGAGTAATACCAATAATATTTAGTAATATAGTATATATGAAGATACCGTCATTGCTACGTCGGCCTAATGGCCTCCTCGCAATGACAAATTCACCCCAACTCAAAATTCATTAACTATATCGGAAAACTTATCATGTTATATGATCTATGGCTAGATAATATTTATTTTCTAAGCTAAGCTATTGCTATGAGGGTGTTGAGCTACCCACTCATCATGAGCGAACGTTCAGTTCGCATAATGATCCAATTTATTTTTTATTATTTGCTGGATCAACGACGCTTCGTTTGTCCTGACGAAGAAGGTTAGGAGTTACTGCGTTACCTTACAATAATTCTGGATTGATTTGATATTTTCTCACATTGGTTTGTTTTTTGGTCAGGGCGAGCAGCATACCGATTGCAATACCAATAGCTAAAGTAGAGGAGCCGCCGTAACTTATAAAGGGTAGAGTCATTCCCTTTGTGGGCAGTAGATTAAGCGTTACGCCCATATTAATTGCTGATTGCAGGCCAAATTGTGCTAAAATACCAGTTACCGCGAGCATGATATATTGATCTTCTTCATGGAGTAATTTAATGATGCCACGTATGACGATAAAAGCAAAAATAATTGCAATTAACATGCAAACAATTGCGCCAAATTCTTCACCAGCTACTGCGAAGATAAAATCGGTATGAGAATCTGGCAGCACTTGTTTTATTGTGCCTTCGCCGGGTCCACGACCATATAGACCACCATTTTCAAAGGCCATGATTGATTTTCCTACCTGATAATTTTCGCCACTACTGGGATCAAGGAAGTTATTAATCCTTTGTGCCACATGGGGTAGGATGATATAAGCCATTGTAACACCAACCATACCTACGACTGTCGCCATAATGATCCAAATAATCGGCATGCCAGAGACGAATAATTGAATCCCCCACACAGTTGAAATCATAATGAACATACCAAAATCTGGTTGGGTGATTAAAATTGCAGCAACGATCACATATAATAGTAAGGCGATAGAAAAACCTGGAAAATCCTCATATTTCTTTAAAGATAGAATCCAAGCCGTTACCACTGCAAAAAATGGCTTTACGAATTCTGAAGGTTGCATTGAAAAGCCGCCCAGGCTAATCCAGCGTTTCGCGCCTTTGACTTCATAGCCAAAGAATTTAACGAGCACTAGTAAGATTAAACTGATGCAAAAGCCTAATAAGGCAGTTCTGCCAATCCATTTTTTATCAAAACAGGAAAGAATCAGGATGATGATAGCCGAAGCTCCAAGATAAAAAACTTGCCTGACAGCAAAGTAGGATTCGTCGAGTCCGATACGGCTTGCAACTGCTGGGCTTGCAGTGGTAACTAGCATCAAGCTAAAACCAAAAAGAATTGCAAGAGCAATCACCGTTTGTTGATCAATCGACCTCCACCACCGCCACAAGAAATTATGATCCATAATATTATTCTAAATTATATATACCTTATGATAATAGTTTAGCTTGAGCTTCGTGGCAATATAGTAAATGTATAATTACTTAAGAAATTATAGTAGCTTTAGGTTACTGAATTTGCGCTTCTATAATAATTCTTAATAGATCGTTGTAAAAAAAGCATAGTCACTATATTATGACAATCATAATATAAATTAAGGTGATATTATGGGTATTTCTTTACTTGGCGACGATGGTGCTTCAGAATCAAAAATAGATACTCTCGGTACAGAAACGACAGGTTCCAATCCGTCAGCACCAGGAGAAGAAGATGATATTCAGGAGCCAGAAGATATGTCTAAATTTACTGAAGAAACAACACCAACTTTAACGCATGAAGAACAAGAGCAGTTAAATACGAGGTTATTCACTGCAATAACAAGACATGATACTTCAAAGGAAGATCTTGAGGCTCTTATTGCAGCTGGAGCAAATGTTAATGCTGCAAATCAGTATGGTACTACGGCATTAATGAGCACTGGAGGGGATACAGAGATTACAAAGACTCTTATAGCAGCTGGAGCAAATGTTAATGCTGCAAATCAGTATGGTACTACG
The DNA here is from genome assembly GCA_964436105.1 of uncultured Rickettsiaceae bacterium. GTDB lineage: Bacteria > Pseudomonadota > Alphaproteobacteria > Rickettsiales > Rickettsiaceae > JAGOJE01. Next base: position 22,424 of record CAYTBU010000009.1, read on the forward strand.
GCATTAATGCTCGCTAGAGGGCGTACAGCGGTTGTAAAGACTCTTATAATAGCTGGAGCAACGGTTGATAATGTAGATAAGAAGGGAAATACCGCTCTAATGTTTGCAGCTTGGTATGGTACAGATAGTGTAAAGATTCTTATAGAAGCTAAGGCAGATGTTGATGCTCGTGATCAGGATGGGATGACGGCATTAATGTTCGCAGCTCGCGTTGGGAATAGAGATAGTGTAAAGACTCTTATAGAAGCTGGAGCAAAAGTTGATTCTGTAGATCAGTATGGTACTACGGCATTAAAGTATGCAGTAGAGTATGGGGATGCAGAGGTTATAAATGCTCTTATAAACGCTGGGGCAGATGTTAAGGTGGGTTGGGGTAGCGATACGCCATTAGTCTTTGCAACTCAGAACGGTTATACAGAGGCTATAGACGCCTTGAATAGCCACAACCAACGTTTAAATCAGGTGGCTAATTTTCTAATTGATCGAGCAGACATAGACGGTCAAGGTCGTATAAGAGTTAATGTTAACAATTTAAACGATAATGAAAAAGCTTTACTAGAAGATGCTAAGAGGTTTAATACGAACAATATTCAAGAAGCCTTGCAAGCAACAGGAAGAGAAAAAGGAATAGATGAAGAGATAGCTAGACTAATGATGGAAGATGTTAAAACTCATGACCCTTTAAATTATAAAACCTATCTTAGCATTCCTAAGGTTAAAGGAAAACACTTAAACGAAGGTGTTATGACGGAGATTTTTTCCTTTCTACCAAAGGAGGATCAAAGTAATTTAAGATTTGCTGGCATACTACAAAAGGACGCAGCAACAAGGGAAAACGCGACGCGCGCTCCGGCAGCTGTTGCTGTAGCTGGAGGTGGTGTAGATCCAAACTCTTATCATACAGAAGTTAGGAAAAAGGCTCAAGAAATTGGCAAGGAACTATCCGATGCTCAACCTGACTACAATCAGCAAAACACCTCAGGAAAACGAAAACGAGAGCCCACCGAAGTTACAACTGGGGATGAAAAGCGTATAAGATTGGATGCGCAGCAAGCCAGAGTAGATCCTAACGATCCCCGAAAACCTTCATCGAATACTCCACCACCCCCTCCATCTTCCCCTAAAGGTGGACACGGTATATAGAGAAAATCTTTACCATTCGATATAAGCGCTATAATTCTAGCGCTTATATCTGAAGCGGAATTTAAATCAAACCCTTTAACTGTTTGATATGAGAAATAGTGGTGATGTTTGGGCCAGAAATATTACTATGTGGTGCGCATATTACCCGGTTAAATCCAAGTTTTACCGCTTCTTTGATTCTCATATCTGCCTGGCTGGATTTGCGGACCTCGCCAGATAACCCAATCTCTCCAAAGAAGATGCTCGCTTCAGGCGGGGGTTTATTTAAAGAAGCAGAGATAATCGCTGCCGCTACGGCAAGGTCAATCGCTGGTTCGGTAATTTTGATTCCACCCGCGATGCTTAAATACACTTCATAAGAAGAAAGATTTAGGCCATAGCGTACTGATAAAACCGCTAGAATCATCGATAAGCGATTGCTGTCCCATCCTACTACGGAGCGGCGGGGTGTCGGCATATTAGATGGTGCGATTAATGCTTGCACTTCAACCAAAATAGGGCGTGACCCCTCAATGCCGGCGAATACACTAGTGCCGCTGACGTTGGATTCTCTCTCCATCAAAAACAGCTGTGATGGGTTGGCGACTTCCTCGAGGCCAGTAGATGTCATCTCGAATACGCCAATCTCATTAACGCCGCCGAAACGATTCTTAATTGAACGTAAAATGCGGAAATGATAGCTCGGATCGCCTTCAAAATACAGCACCGTATCAACCATATGTTCAAGTACTTTAGGGCCAGCAATCTGGCCGTCCTTGGTGACATGACCAACAAGTAAAATAACGATATCATTCTGCTTCGCGTAAGAGATCAGTTCATGAGCGGTAGCGCGAATTTGTGAAACCGTGCCGGGAGCTGAGGAGAAATCACCAGAATACATCGTTTGAATCGAATCAATTACTACTAGGTCGAGATCATTCTTTGATGCATCAATCGTTGCTAGAATATCATGGACATTAGTGGCGGCTAGAATCTGTGCTTTTTCCGCATTAAGCCCAAGACGAGAAGCGCGGAGTTTTACTTGATTTGTTGATTCTTCACCGGTGATATAGAGGCATTTTACATTACTGGCGCTCAGGCGCGCAGTAAGTTGTAATAATAAAGTAGATTTACCAATGCCAGGATCACCGCCAATTAAAATCGCTGATGCTGGAACTAAACCACCGCCTAAGACGCGGTTAAGCTCTGCAATCGGAGTGATGATGCGCATTTTCTCGGTTACTGAATCATCAAATTCTTCAAGCTTCATGACATTACCGGTGCGGGCAATTGATATTGCCACCGCGCTTAAAACCTCTTCGGTAATCGTCCCCCACGACTGACAATCATGACATTGACCAGACCATTTAGCAGCGACAGAGCCGCAATTATTACAGATAAATTGTTTCTTCGATTTAGACATAAAATCAATAATAAGTTATTATAGTTAAGGGTATGACCCAAGTTTATATCTTTTCAGCCTTATAAGTTAAAGCAATGGTGGCTGCAAGGCTAAGGGCGGCAATATATATCGCCGGCGCAAGAAGACTGCCAAATTGATACCATAAAAACCAACTGATTACCGTGGTGCTGCGACCTAAAAATTCTGCGCCAATTGCATAGCCAACGCCTAGTACTAAATATTTCTCCTGACCAGATAGCATCTTAAAGAACCATGCTTTAAGCGGCGCTACGAACGCCACACCAATGATTATTATCCATAATCTTACCGCAACGATCGTATCCATCGATGGAGAGGATAATAAATAGAAAGCTGGGATAATGGTTAGAAATAGAGCAAATGACATGGATGCCATCCATTTGCTATAAGAAAATTTATCTGTAATCCAACCGCATATTAAGAGTAATACCACATCGAACATCAATAATTGGCTGTTTTGTAATAGCATATCTGTTTGTGTAATGTTTGGATGTAATAACGGAATAAAGCTATTAAAAAAGACAAAAGGTACGACGTAAGTCATATGGCTAAAACTACTGACGATTATGATGCGTAGTAACTTACCGCGATTAATTTTTATGGTCTCCATGCTCGTTTCTTTTTTTGCCTTAGCAGGAGCTCGGGAGCCTGAGAGCAGGGAGCGTAAAATGAGACCAACTATTGCGGTTAGAATTGAAGCAAAGAATGGATAACGCCAATAATATTCTGGATTACTGCTCGAACTTACCCAGGTTGCTGCCCATGAGGCAATCATCATGCCGCCCATGCTGGAGACGAGGTAATAGCTGCTGGCCTTAGCGTGGTTGCCATTTTTAACATTTTCCATAATGAAGAGCATCGAAACGCTATGTTCGCCGGAAGCAAAAACACCTTGGAGCATTCTTATAATTACTAGCAAAATTGGAGCATAAAGGCCAATTTCATTATAACCTGGTATTAATCCGATCATAAGAGTGGTAATGGCAACGCCGCTTAATGTTAAAACCAAAGAAGTTTTTGGTCCATATATGGTGGCCATTCTGCCAAAGAAAAAAGCACCAATTGGCCTTGTGATAATACCTGTAGACATTAATCCGTAAGCAAGAATCAATTGCACAATATAATCATCCGAAGGGAAGAAAATAGGGGCGATAAAAGGAGCAAGAAGGGCATATAAAGCAATATCGTAATGATCTAAGGCATTGCCAATAACGCCTGACCAGAATACTAATAATGGCTTGTTTTTTGTCATAATTACTTATGGATAAAAATGTTTATAGCCTAATATACAAAATAATTAAAAAATTGCAATGATAGGGATATGATCAGAGGGTTTATCTTTTGCGCGGTATGATTTATCCATAATAAAGTCTGACATTTTATCTGCCCCGAGAGAGTTGGCTAAGATCATATCAATCCTCATGCCGATATCACGCTGGAATGCTCCGGCGCGGTAATCCCACCAGCTAAATTCTTGCATTTTTGGCGCATGAATGCGGTATAGATCATGATAGCCATAGTTCAAAATTGTACGGAATTTTTGCTTCTCAACCAAAGTAGCACAAGTAGTGTTTTCTAAGGCTTTAGGGTCATAGCAATCAATATCAAATGGTGCAACGTTAAAGTCGCCGCCAATAATGACATTTTCCTCGCGACTTTGTATGGATTTTAAATAAGAAGTTAGCGCATCATAAAAATCTAATTTCATTTTAAATTTATCGCTATCAACTTCGCCACCATTGGGTACATAAACACAAATGATGCGGCTATAGCCAATAGGCATCATGCATGTAACTTCAATAAAACGAGCTTGATGAGCGCATGGATTACCAGGAAAATCTGTTTTAACTTCATCGATAACATATTTAGAAAAGATCGCGACGCCGTTATAGCTTTTCTCGCCATGAATAGAGATATTATATGGCAAAGATGCAAATTCCTGATGTGGAAATTGATGATTCTCACATTTTGTTTCTTGTAGTAATAAAATATCAGGATCATGCTCTTTTAAAAATTCTAGCACATGATCGATCTTAGATCTGATCGAATTAATGTTCCAACTAACGATTTTACAAGG
>CAYTBU010000010.1:0-21075 GCA_964436105.1 uncultured Rickettsiaceae bacterium
GGCTGGTTTGGAATTTGCAAGATTTGGTAAGTCTAATGCTACTGAAACTGGTACACAAAGAGTTATTAAGATTAAAGCTCTGAATAAAGTTGCTGCGATCTTAGGAGCAAAAGTTGCTACTGAAATGTCAGGTGTTACACCTGAAGTTCACGCTTTCTTGAACTATGACTTAACAAACAATGCTCAAAAAGCTACTGTTGGTCTAGGTTCTGATGCGACAGTTAACATTGCAACTCCAAATGCGAAAGCAGCTCGTATGTCATACAACCTTGGTACTTCTGTAAGTGCTGTGGCTGATGATATCGAATATGGTATTGGTTACGATGCAACAATTTCAAACAAATATGTTGCTCACCAAGGTTCTATTAAAGTTCGTTTGAACTTCTAATCTAATCTTACTTTTACTTAAGTTACAGAAAGCCCCGCCTTGTTGCGGGGTTTTTTGTTTTGTGGAGCTTCGCGGGTGACGGGGGTAGAGGTTTCGTCACCTGCGAGAAGGTAATCCAGTCTCCGTCATCACGAGGAGCTGCAAGCTCCGTGGTGATCCAGTTTATTCTTTGTTCTGGATTGCTTTGTCGATCTAAAGATCTCCGCGCAATGACGGATAGGGATGGATTGCCGCGCTTTGCTCGCGGGTGACGGATGTTGAGTGCTCGTCACCTGCGTTATGTGCGAAGCATTCAATTATCTAGATTTTATATTCAACCATTATATAATCCTATATATCATTTAATCTTAAGGCCTATGATGTTTAGAGTTTTATTACTTAGTTTGTTATGTTTTTCCTCCAATAATATTTATGCTGAGCATGTTACTGGCGCTAGTAATTTAGATCATAGAAAATTTGACAATCTAACTAGTGATGGTTACTTACAATTTTTTGATCTTAATGTTGAAGGAGAATTTATTAGTCATGGTGCTGTGATTATCAAGGATTAGCCATATGACAAAAACTATTATTATTACCGGTGCATCTAGTGGTCTTGGTAAGGCCTTAGCATCTAACTTAGCAGGTTATAACGTCGTTTTACATTTAATAGGACGTAATGTTAAGCGCCTAATGGAAACTGTTGCTATTTGTCAGAATAAAGGTGCTACAGTATTTGCTTATTTAATTGATGTATCCTCTTTAGAAGAGGTTACTAAGTTTTATGATAAGATTAGATCGCAAAAAATCGATATGGTGTTTGCAGCGGCCGCTGTTTCAATGGAATCTGATGATTTTGAAGATGCTAGGGCGGCGAAAGAACTGTTTGAGATTAATGTAATTGGTGTTTCAAATATTGTGCTGCCAGCAGTACAAATGATGAAAGATAATAAGCGCGGTGGCAAGATTGTAATTATTGGTTCTATTGCTGGTGAAATTGCCTTTCCATCTTCGCCTAGCTATGTAGCGTCCAAAGCAGCATTGAAGCTTTTTGCTCATGGTTTAAGCGTTAATTTAAAGAAGCATAAGATCTTAGTGTCAATGGTTTTGCCAGGCTATATTAAAACGGCAATGACGCAGAGTAATAAACATTATATGCCAATGATCATCAGCGCCAATGAGGCGGCTAAGATTATTATTAAAGGAGCTCTGCAAAATAAACCGATGATTATATTCCCGAAAACATTATATTACTGCGTGCAAATCCTAAAACTCCTACCACGCTTTATGCTAGATTGGATCTTGCATAAATTACCTAAAAAGGGGTGATGTTTGAGAGGGGGGTGCAGGCAAGGGGTCGTCACTTGCCTGTGACGGTATTGTCGCCCGCGTCATAATGAGGAGGCCCTAAGGCCGACGTAATTATCCAGTTAATATTTTTTCTGGAGAGCGACGCAGGCGCCCCGCTATGACGGGGCTTTTTTTTACCTCTTCTTGCTAATGGTCTGATGAATAAACATATAGAAAATTAAAAATATGAAAGTTAGTAATAAGCTAAACATTCCAATTTTTAAAAACCCTTCCTGATATATTTCCAAAGATACTATAGGATCCACTACTCCATTTACTGCGGGAACTGACATAAATTTTGATATGATAATTCCAGCTAGATTAGAGAAAGCAAGTGCAAGCATTACAATACCCATTACTAAGCCTCTTAAACGCTTAGGCGCTAGCAGAGTTGCTTGCTCTTGTACCAAAGGTGCAACACAAAGTTCGCCTAGCCCCATGAAGGATAGCGCAATTACTAGATATATGTAATCCACTAAACTATCCTCAGCATTAAGGCAGCCGATATATAGGGTGAAAAAACATATCGCCATCGTTGCGATGCCAAATGCAAAAACCTTGGTTGAATTTTTTGCTTCGAATTTTCTATATCTGCCAAATAAGAAGCCAAAAATAATGATTGAACATGGATTAAGCGCCTGTGATACTGATGCTGGTACTGTAAAGCCGAATATTTCGCTAACTACATTTCGCTGAGTAAATAAGTTAATTAGCGATCCAAGTTGCATTTCAAGCGCAAAGAAGAACATTAAAAACAAGATCAAAATTGATAATGCAATTAAGCCTCTCTTTTGCTCAGGCGATGACTTCATGATGATATAACAATATACCGCAAGAATAATCACCCCAGTGCAGCTTAACAGATGAGCAAAAAACTCACTCTCTATGAGCATTTTTGATACCACAAAAGCAAAGAATACAATACTTATCATCATGATGATTTTTGGTGTTAATCCCAAGATTTTTTTATTCATTAAATCCATACGTGGTGAAAGACCATTATCACCTAAAATATGCTGGAATTTAATAAAAGTAGCTAGGCCTAGCATCATGCCAACACCGGCAAGGCCAAAGCCATAATGCCATCCGTATAAATGCGCTACATAGCTGCATAAAATTGATGAAAAGAATCCACCCAAATTCACACTTACATAGAATAAGGAGAAGCCTTTACTGCGCCCCTCTTCATTGCCGCGGTAGCATTCTCCTAGTAAGTTGGTGATATTGCCTTTAAACATACCCGTACCAACTGCAATGAATGCAAGGCCAATATAAATCAGGTTCGAATCAAAAGGAATCATTGTTAAGCTGGCATGGCCCAGGGTTATAGTAATGCCACCAAATAGCACCATATTACGAAATCCCATGAGTTTATCAGCAAGGAATCCTCCAAGCACAGGACCAGCATAGCCAATTGCTGCAAAGAGAGAATAAACTGCATAAGCCTTTTTATCTTCAAACCCTAAATGAGAGGTTAAAAATAATACTAATAATGCCCTCATGCCGTAGTAGCTAAAACGCTCCCACATCTCAACGAAGAACAAAAGTTTTAAAAATTGAGGAAAATTCCTCGAACTATTAAATGTTGTAACTTTTTCCATCTTTTTACTCCATGAAAAAGAATTTTATACCAATATAATGTTTCCTATCCCTAGTCATAGTCCTAATGCAAAGCTTTGACGCCGTAATTGCCCATTTTATTGTTTCTGGATCACGCCGTGATGCTCTATGGCCACGAGGGAGCAATTATACAATTGGTATAATTAAAAATAAACTAACCAAAAATGATATTTTTGAATTAATTAAATAATAAAATATTAAGGGGGGTGCTTAGAGCGAATGATGTAGCCATGGGGCCATAATAATGGTGGTCATCTGGACCATGCAAGGAAGGGTAGTAGCGGTGGCGGTAAAAGTATTTGTATTATTGTTTAAATAATCTCGATTCTTGTCGAAATCATCGTTTTTTTCTAACATGATAACCTCTTATGTCTTAAATTATTATTTCGCAATCTATATATTGCGCCGTTAACGCTAGCACATCTATTATTTAGTTGCAAGTGTGATTTTAAAAATATTTTTACCAACGAAAAAGAGCGGCGCCCCAGGTAAGGCCTGCGCCAATTGCAGCAGATAGGATGAGATCACCCTTTTTAAGACGTCCAGATTTTTTAAGCTCAGCTAGCGCCATAGGCACAGAAGCAGCAGAGCAATTAGCATGATGATCCACGGTTTTTACAACTTTGTCAGCATCTATACCAAGTTTCGTCGCGACATTATCAATGATGCGTATATTAGCTTGGTGAGGAATAAAATAATCGATTTTACTAATTGCTAGATTTGATCTTTCTAGCATCTCTGTTGAAACATCTGATAATTTTTGCACAGCATGACGAAAAACCTCTCCACCCGCCATTTTCACAACGCCAGAAGTTGCAGTGCTAGAGACGCCACCATCAGTATATAAAATATCATGGTTACTACCATCAGCATAAATGAGACTATCAATAATGCCGGAATCATCGTTGGTTTTTTGTAAGATAACCGCGCCCGCGCCATCGCCAAATAATACAGCGGTGGAACGATCTTCCCAATCTAGCAGGGAAGACATGCGATCAACGCCAACAAGTAAGATTGTTTTATAAGCGCTAGAATGCATCATATTATCTGCAACATGCAGACCATAGATAAAACCAGCACAAACGGCTTGCAAATCGAAAGCGGGGATGGAATTTAGACCCAGCATTCCTTGTAGCTTCGCTGCAGTAGACGGAAAGCTATTATCAGGAGTGGTAGTGCACACTATGATTAAATCTATAGCAGATTTGTCGATATTGCTATCAGCAATAGCTGCAAGGCTGGCATTTAGGGCCATATGAGAGCTAAATTCTCCATCCTCAGCTATATGCCTTTGTTTAATCCCAGTGCGTGATGTTATCCATTCGTCACTAGTACTGCCTTGCATTCTATCTACTAGCTCTGCATTACTTACAATGCGGCTTGGTAAATATAAACCACAACCCACAATACTATTTGCCATATGAATTAATTATTCATCAGAATCAGAGTCAGAATCACTCTTAGCAACTACAACCGTGCGACCATTATAGGTCCCGTCGGTTAAAGAAACGTGATGAGGTAATTTATATTCACCAGTTTGTGAATCAATCACAACGTTAACTTTAGATAAAGCGTGATGAGAACGTCTCATATTACGCTTAGATTTCGATGTTTTCTTCTTTGGAACAGCCATTTTTAAAACCCTATAAACAAAAAACTTGTCAAATGAGGGTGTAATATATTATATTTCGCTAATAAAATCTAGAATTTTATATAAATATTTTCCAAAGGACCTCTATGAAAAGATTTTTACCCGCTCTGATGCTTATGATTCTGACATCTTGCCAGACAATTTATTCAAGAGGACAATATATTGATGATAATCAATTAGCTACTCTAATGCAAAAAAATATGACTAAAGAGCAAGTCACTCAGTTAATTGGTTCACCAAATTTAGTACCGGATTACACTCCTGATACTTGGTATTATGCGCAAAGAAGTATGGGGTATAAAGCTTGGTTTAAGCCGAAAGTAATCTCACAACGTATTGTGATGATTAAATTTGCTCAGGGCAAAACTTCTGAAGTAGAAGTTTTTAATGAAGAGCATATTAAGCAAATTATGGTCGTGCAGGAATATACCAAATCCTTAGGTAATGATAAAACGAACCTGCAGCGTTTTGTTCATAATTTAGGTAAGTTTAATAAGACAAAGAAAGCACCGAAGAAGCAGAGGTAATTTTTAGGAATCGTCTACTGACTTGAGCTGATTTTATTGTATTGATATCGACATTGCGAGAAGTTCGTCAGTAGGGCGAAGCAATCCAGTTAATATAATTATCTTGATAACCAAAAGGGCTATAAACATAGCCTTGTATATCAATATGAAGCTCTGATGGCAAAACGCTATGTCCTCTAGGATTAGTGGAATTCGTGACCAGCATATTATTTCTGTTATTTTAAAAAATTTAACGGCTCATAAAAAGGTTTTGGTTGTATACGGTCATAGCCATTTTCCTACGCAAAAGGATGTTTTAATCCAATACCTAGGTAAACCGAATTATGTAAGTAGTAGGTAACCAAAGGATACCCTAACGGCTTTGCCCGCATGGATACCGTCATGGCGAGGAGATCAAAGGGCCGACGTAGCCATCCAGTTAATTTGCTTATAACTTATAGCTCAGGTGGCTATAAAGATAGACATTTTGACTATCTTACTCGATTGCTACGTCGCTAACGCTCCTCTTAGGTGACGAGGGGCTCGGGATTGGATGAATCTACTTCTTTAAATCACCGATAAATCTGGCGAAGTCTTTAACTGAAGAGAATTCTTTATAAACTGAGGCGAATCTGATATAGGCTACTTGGTCTATTTGTGCTAGCGATTTCATGATCATCGCGCCAATATTACGAGTTTGAATCTCGCCACTAGCGCTACGCTCAACTTCCTGGACAATATGGTCAGCAATTTTATCGACAGCACCATCTGGAATATTTCGTTTGCGAACAGCGGCGAGCATTGATTTGATGATTTTATCGCGATCAAACTTCTTTTTAATCCCAGAACGTTTAATCACAAATAATTCCTTTAGTACCACTTTTTCAAAAGTAGTAAAACGTGCATGACATTTGTCGCATATTCTACGGCGACGAACTACCTTGCCTTCTTCGGAAATTCTGGAGTCTTTAACTTGGGTGGTGTCATGATTACAAAATGGACAATACATTTAATTCCTCATGTACGCATCTATTATAGTTACCCCGGGGCGAGGCCCGGGGCCGACTATGTATTTATCATCAAGCAAAGTTGCCTTGATTAATAATATGGCTTGTATCTGGATGATCGTAATCTTTCAGCATATAACCACGACCCCATACTGTTTCAATATAGTTGGTGCCATCAGAAGCATCTGCAAGTTTTTTACGTAATTTACATACAAATACGTCAATAATCTTAATTTCTGGCTCATCCATACCACCATACAGATGGTTCAAGAACATTTCTTTAGTAAGAACAGTGCCTTTACGCATTGCCAGCAATTCTAAGATCGCATATTCTTTATTGGTTAATTTAACGATTTTACTATCTACTTCAACACCACGAGTATCAAGATTAATTGCTACTTTATCAAAACGAATCACCGATTCTGAATGTCCTTTAGAACGACGGACAATCGCTTGAATACGAGCAATTAACTCACCACGGTTGAATGGCTTGGTTAAATAATCGTCGGCACCAAAGCCTAAACCTTTAATTTTCTGATCAACAGAAGATAGGCCTGATAAAATTAAGATAGGAATCTTAACTTTTGCTGAACGAAGTCTTAAAAGCACTTCGTAACCATCAATATCTGGTAACATTAAGTCAAGAATGATTATATCATAATCATATAATTTGCCGATTTCTAATCCTTCTTCACCTAGTTCTGCAGTGTCACAAATGATACCTTCAGCAGCTAGCGCTAGCTCGACTGAGCGTGCGGTTGATGGATCGTCTTCAATAAGTAAAACTCTCATAATTTTGCTCCTATTTTATAAATTAATTAATTTGAAAAAGATATGATGGCCATATTCTCATTAATTAACTATTTATGCAAGGTTTTTTTTCATCTTCTTTGCAAAAAGATTAACAATAGTCCTTGGAGATATACAAAAAATGTAGAAAGGCGCCTTTGAAAAAGCTAATGAATGATGAATGATTTTAGTATGAGTATATATGAGAGAGATCAAATATGAATAGAAAATGGTGGAGATGAAGGGAATCGAACCCCCGACATTCTGCTTGCAAAGCAGACGCTCTACCAACTGAGCTACATCCCCATTTTCAATAATATCCATGTTATACATGGCTCTCTTGGTGCCGTCAAGAAAAATTTTATCTTTAATAACGACGGTGTTTATCTTGTGCTGGCATGATAATATCGAAATCATAGATCTCCGATTCGTCATTGTGAGTCATGAAAAATTTAGTTTGTAATACGCCAGCGTCTCTATGCTCTACTCTTATGTTGACATAAGGCCCTTTAGCGTCTGACTTTGCTGGGTAAATAGTGATGAATTGAAATTCGCCTTTGTTATTAGTTGTTGCGGTGCCAGATCCTTGAAAGGTAGATTTGCTAGCAAGATTAATATGATGTTCATTTACTATGGTGCGGAGAGGTTCATAAGGGTATTTACTATCGCATCCCACCTGCCATAAATATACTTTTGCGTCAGAGATAGGTACGCAATTGCTATCTAAAAGGCGGCCTCTGATAATAATTTTTTCCCCGCAAAATACAGGCTCAGCACCATTGCGTCTTAAAAGATTGTTGCTTGGTTCAAATGCTTTAGGTTCGTAATTATTGATAAATTTTTTCGTTGGTACGCAGCTTTTAAGTTTTTTATTATAGGTAGGAGCCACTATTGAATCATTAGAAGAACATCCAGGTCTTAAAATGAACCTTATGTCATCTTTTGCGAATGCAATATTTGATGAATATAATAAGCTAACCAGTAATATTAATATTTTTTGCTTCATAGTGTACCTTTCTTTTTGCTATAACATAATTGTAAGGTTTAGACTTCTATATGTCATCCTAAAACAAGATTTTAGGATCTCATGAGTCTTACGATATCCCGGATCTGAGCGTCTTTGCCCGCATGGTTAGTTTCTTCGTCACCTAAGAGGAGCGTTAGCGATGTAGCAATCCAGTAAGATAGTCAAAATGTCTATCTTTATAGCCCACTTGAGCTATAAGTTATGAGTAAATTGCCTGGATTACCACGTCGGCCTAAAGGGCCTCCTCGTAATGACGATAACCATGCGGGCAACGCCGATCTGAGTCCGGGATGACGTTTAAAAATATAGACTAGCAAGAATTTGCGCTTCAAGCTAATTTTATTTGCTCTTTAGTGTATTTAACTAGGTCATTTGTAATATTTGGTGGAGAAAAATCCACAAACAATCAAAATACTCACATATTCAATCATGAGATCGTTGCGTAGTGGGCTGTATAATGTTAGAAATGAAGAATAAATTCAAATGATTGTTTATGAATAAATTTCTTGCTTACATTATCGGCGCATTAATAATTTATAATATTGTAGATAGTAAAATAACCGAAAAACAACATACTAATGCGCTTAAAGCACAAGAGGCAGAAGTAACTGATAATCCTAGCGATTCTGATGTTCCTATGGCGGGTAATATCGTTGAAAAATCTTTATCTAATATCCTAATTAACACCCTTAAAACTCCAGAAGGTCGTACTTTTTTTGAAAATATGATTCAACCAAAAAATAAATCTACTTTGGGTGATAATTTTGGTTTTAAGCTTGATGGTTCGCAAATTGTTGAAGGTTTGTTCAAGATTCAAACTATAGGTGAGGGTACCATTGGGCCGGTATCATGCGGTCATGTTGTACATGCAGAGTATCAAATTCTGACTATGGATAATATTATTGTGGAAGAAGGTCGTAAAACCTTTCGTATTGGCTCTGGCGAGATAATGAATGGGCTAGAGAATGTGATTATTGGTATGTATATAGGGCAAACAAGGAAGGCGGTTGTCTTGTCGCAATATGGTTATAAGCAGCAATTATCGGATGATAAAAAACCTGGTCTTAATTATCAAGTGCAAATCACTTTAATCGATATTATTCCTAAAACTTTTATTAATAAAGATATGGTAAAAATATTTGATGATGAAATAGCTTACAAAGCTCCATGTCTATGCGGTGCAAAAGTAAGTTTTAATATGTCGATTAGCAAAATTAATGGCGAAGTGATTTACGATAGCAAAAAAGTAAATAAAAAAATAGAAATGATCTTAGGTGATCTGAGATATCCAATGATTATTTCTCATTCACTTAGCGGTAAAATTCCAGTAGGTAAACGTACAGTAATTGCTCAAGGAAAATATTTTAGGAGTCTTGGTGATGCGACTAAAAATAATATATTTTCAGATAAGCAATTACCCATGGATGAATATTTCTTGATTGAATTTTCAGATTTAAGCGAGAATTAAAAATTATGAATATCTTCAAGGCTGCGCAAAATAATGATCTGACAATGATTAATGATCACTTAAAAGACATCAATTTAGTTAATAACGATGGTCATAATGCTTTGATGATTGCTTGTAGCTATGAGCAGGAGAGCATGGTTAATGAGCTTTTAAGTAAAGGCGCGCACATCACTTTAATTAATAAAGAATGGGCCCAAAAAAATATTGATACTCAGGCTTCTAAAATGATTTTTACAGCCATTGCTGCCGATGATTTTCTGGCAAATGGAAAATTTGAGCAATTGGGCTCAGCCTATAATGAACTATTTTATAGTAGAATTTTATATTTTTTAAACCAGGATCAAAACCCTAGCCAATATGAAATATTTAAAAGTTATTGCAAAGATAACCCAATAGAATTTACTAGCAATACGCTCAGCGAAATAGATGAGCTAAAAGAATCATTTGATGATAATGGTGATAGCTGGAGATATCGTATTTTTTAAGTAGCCCTTAAATTTCTGAATTCCTACCAAAGTGATCGCCAATACAAGTGGTGTTATCATCACTCATTGGTGAATCAAAGTCTTCAAGAGTAATTCCTGCAAGGGCTTCTGCAATGTCGCCATAGCCTTTACTTCTTTCGATATGATCTTCAATCATAGCAATCAACATTGGGTTGTCCGAAAATCCAGCAGCGACGCAATCGTCTTCTGATATTATAGCGTCTTTATCAAGCAACCATCTAATTTTAGCAAAATCGGGGGAGTATGTATCAGAAAGAGGCATCCATAAAGAAGAAAAAGCAACTTTTAATACTGAGTTGCCTGAAGTGTCTTTGTGGTTAATATCAGCGTCCGCAGCTAGTAATAAATCAAATAATTCATTGGGATTTGCTTTGGATCCTGCTGCCCACATTAAAGCGGTTTTGCCATCTTTGTCTTGATCCAACGCGGTGACTTTGCCAGAATCCAATAAAAACTTTACATTATCTATTCTATTAAACTTGCAAGCTGCAAGTAAACCATCAATTAGATCTAGCTTATTTTCTTCTACTATAGAAAATAATTCTGCGACCCAATCTAATGAGTTACTTAGCCCAGCAATTAATACAAAAGTATTGGCAACTTGTGTCGTACCCACAGCTGGTATCAAGGCTCGTGCAATTTCTTTTTGTCCGCAATTTATAGCGTAAAATAACAAACTATTTCCATCTGGGCTGCAAACTTCTAAATCAGCGCGGCGAGCTATGTAGGCATTGACATATGTAAGATCACCATCTGCAATTTTCTCAAATATTAACTCGCTTTCAGGTCGTTGATTATATTCTTCATTTAGCATTGTTTGGCTCCTGTTAATTCAAGTAGAAATAGTAGAATAAGAGCAAATTTAAGTCAATCTGGAATTGTTGTTATTAATAACGTCTAAAGCATAAGGTGTAGATCCTGTATTAGAAAATATTTAAAGCTTAAGTCACCAGGTTTTTTAAAAGCAAAAACATTGCATTGTTTAATTAATTTCATATCTGGTGCTTCGACCACCGAATGATAGTATTTTGAGTGCTTTTTTCTCCAATAAATTAGTTAAATCCCTAGTGGCTGTTGCTTTTGAACAGGACGTGATTTGCATATATTTCTTGGCTGAAAGGTCTCCTTCAAAGCCGTCAGTAACAGCGGCAAAAATTCTTGTGATAACTTTTTTTTGCCTGTCATTTAAAATCGAATCAAATTCTTGCCAAAATCTAGCTTTTTTAAGAATAAATTCAATTTTATCTTTAGTGGAAAGGTGAGCATTATATATTATCGAAGTAAAATAAAGAAGAAAGGGGGTGATATCGATATTATCCTGGCTTGCTTTAGATAAGGCGTTGTAATATTCCTTTTTATTCTTCATTATTTCAGATGATAGACTTATTAATATTGGTATTTTGAGATCCTGCGACAGAGCTTTTTCGGCAATCACGCGACCAATCCGACCGTTACCATCTTCAAAAGGATGGATAATTTCGAAATATAAATGAGCAATTGCTGAGCGAATTGGCCCTGGAAGAATGCCATTGCTATTATTAAACCACTCTATGAACCTGTTCATTTCATAGGAGACAATTGCGCTAGGTGGAGCTTCGTAATGTACTTTTTCATTTCCTATCGGGCCAGAGATAATTTGCATTGGAGCTTCGCTTTTTCTCCAGTTCGCAATATATGCGGGATCTAATTTAGATTCTTGCATTAGGAGTTTATGCCAATGAAATAGCATTTTTTCAGTAAGTGGTTTATTAAAAGTGCTTCTGGCTTCTAACATTAAATAAGAAAGAGATTCTGCTTTCTTATCAGATGTTTTGATATCAACAGTCAGGCCTAGTATTTTTTTTACAGAAGACCTAAGATTAGTTTCGTTATAATATTCACCTTCAATTTCAGAGGTCTTTAATGCTTCTGCTACAATGATATCCACCACTGCGTCTTTAGAGTAAGCAGCTTGTATTTCATCTAGACGAGAAGAAAGGGAGCTCATATCACGTATGTAATTATATAATATATCTTGAACGTTTGTTAGATTGTATTTAAAATTAGGCCAAGCTGTATTTTGCCAGATATAGCGCATAAGATTCCTTGAAGATGATGCATTATAATACTCATTATATCATATTCGGCTCAAGAAACAAGAAAATATGAGCCGATTAGGGTAATTATTCGGCTCATGAAGCGCTCCGGCTGTAAGTTATCTGGAATTGTTGTTATTAATAACGCAGTAACTCATTGATTGCGGTTTTGCTTCTTGTAGATTGATCAACTTGTTTTACAATCACCGCGCAATAAAGCGAGGCCTTGCTTCCCGATTGATCTGGCAAGGTGCCTGGAACTACCACTGAATAAGCTGGGACTTTGCCAAAAGTGATTTCCCCAGTCATGCGGTTAAAAATTTTGGTTGATGATCCAATATAGACGCCCATGGAGATGACAGAACCTTCCTCGACGATGATACCTTCAGTGATTTCTGAGCGTGCGCCGATGAAGCAATTATCTTCAATAATAACAGGATTTGCCTGTAAGGGCTCTAAAACCCCACCAATGCCAGCGCCACCAGAGATATGACAATTCTTGCCAATTTGAGCGCAGGATCCGACAGTCGCCCATGTATCGATCATAGTATTTTCATCAACAAAAGCGCCAATGTTGATGAACGAAGGCATGATCACGGCCCCCTTGCCAATAAAAGCGCCTTTTCTAATATAGCTTCCTGGAACGATGCGGGCACCAGAATTAATAATATTTTGTTCATCATCGCATGAAAATTTTAGCGGCGCTTTATCATACCACATCATCTGTTCTGAAGGCATTAGCTGGCTATCATGTAAACGGAAAAAGAGTAAAATCGCTTTTTTAATCCATTCATTGGTGCGCCACCTTCCTTGATCCTTTTGGCAAACTCTGATTTTCCCCTGGTCTAAATCTTCAATTACTGAATCTATTAGAGTTTTTGCAGTGATGAAGTCATCTGAATCTTTAACAAGCTGGTCACGGTTGTGCCATAATTCTTCTACTGAGCTTATATATTCGCGCATATTTTTTGCCTTTGGTATAAAAACTTTGAACTAATTACATTTTTTGAGTATATCTTATATATAATAAATTTTATAATAATTAAAAGCTAATGTATATAGTTTGTCCAAAATGTGAGACTCATTTTGCTATTAAGCCAGATCAGATCGGGAAAAGTGGCAGAAAAGTAAAATGCGTGAAGTGTAAATTTATTTGGTTTGCAGAATCGCCACTCTTGAATCCAGAGCAAGCCTCATCAGTAATTGATGAGGTGATTCCAGAAGGCATAAGTAATAATATCAAACAAACAGATACATGGCTTCCTGCCGTTGTTTATAGTAATCAAAGTAAGCATAGTAACAATTGCTTATATCAATGGACGTTAGGTCTTATAGCTCTTTTAGTTTTGCTTTTGATCGAGGTGGTTGATCATGGCTATTTAGGGTATAATGATAAGCTGACTATTAAAGATACTTATGTCACGAGAGAGGGTGAGGATAAGATACTCGTGCATTATACTATTGCTAATCATACTAAGCATCAGGTAAGTTTGCCAATCATTAGATTCCGTTTCTTTAACAAACATCATAAAATTATTCAGCGATCTTTGATTGAAAATGATATAGTTAGAATTCAGCCTGAGCAGGAAGTTACTTTAAAACGAGAGTTTAAAATATCGAATTTCAGCAGTTTTGATGTGACGCTTGGCAGTAAGATTGATTTCGCTTTAAAATATTAATTATATGCAAAAACAAATATTATACCCATCTTTGGTTGCCCGTTTATTTTCGACTAATATAGATTTTGTTATAATGTTTTTTATCTTTTCGCCTATTATGGCCATCTTAAATAAATGGCTTTTTATTTATAGATTCAAAGATTTTATGGTTCATTATGGCATTAATACTAAAGATGATGAGCTGATGAATAAGGTTTTTTATTCCCCGGATTTTGCGAGCTATTATTCGCAAATGGATATTATCTCTTACGTGCTTATGACTGTAGTTTTTTTCTTAATTTCAGTGGCAATTTATTATATTTATTTCTGGCATAGACATGGGTGGACGCCAGGGAAATTGATGTTAGGTTTTCGTGTTGTGGACGAGGATAGCTTAAGTAAGCTTAGTATTTTGGCCTGCGTAAAAAGATTATTCGGCGCCGTTTTTTTTATGATCGGCGTATGGTTTATTCCTTTTACTAGCAAACATCAGGCTTTGCATGATAAATTAGCTGGGTCGGTAGTGATTAAGGGTTAAATAACTATGGTGTAAAAGTTAGCCCTAAAATGCAGCATCGCCCGTCAGATTGGTATCATGATCTTTATCACCTTCAGCGTAGTTATTATATGCTGGGAAGGTTACGGTGCATTCGCTTAGGTCGCTGTCGCCTGGTTCCTCGTAGGGTTCGGGGTGTATTTGTGCTTTATTTTTTATGAATTTAGATATTACTTCTGATTCGACAGGTTTGAGTGATTCTGTTGTGTTTATAGGGGATATTTTTTGACATGTTATTCTTTTTACAATACTGGTTTTGATATGGTCAAATAATGCCATTGCTTTGCTTTTGTAGAAGAGGTTTGAATCTTTTTGAATGAAAAGCTCTATGATATCATTTTTATTTGAATTATGAGATTCTATAGCAAAGTCTAGGGCGCTAAGGTCATCTTTGTCTCTTAAATAAATATTAGCATTGCCTTCTTTGATTAGTAATGTTGCAATATCAAAATTACCAATTCGGCATGCAAACATCAAAGCTGTCATGGCACTTTCGGTTTGTATATTAACATCGGCTTTATTTTCGAGTAAAAATCTAATCATGTTAATATTACCTATAGCGCAAACATCAATTAAAGGGGGCCAGCCATTGATGGTTTGTGCATTTATATCTGCTCCGCGCTCTAGTAAAAATTTAGCGGTGTCGATTCTGTTTTCACGGCAAGCGTGAATTAAAGGGGTTGTACCATCTTGGTATATGAAGTTGATATTTACTTTAAATTCTCTAATAAGGTACTGAACAACCTCAGTTTGACCAAAACCTGATGCTTCTTTTATTATTTTGTAAGCAAGCTTAGTTTGACTCAACGGGCCTTCTTCTTCTAGTTCCAATCTTAGCTCTTCTTGATAGCGCTCTAAGATTGTTTTATAGGTTTGTTTTGACATGAAGATAATATTTTTGTGTGATAAAAAACTTTATATAAATAAGATAAAAGACGTCAAGTGATTAAATGATTTTATTGTGTTTTTTATACCAAAGGTTGTATTAAGGTTGATGTGTTTTATTTCTGGCACTGTGGGCAAAAAAAGCTAGAACGACCAGCTTGGGTAATTTTTTCTATCATAGCCCCACAATCAAAGCATTTACTTCCTCTGCGGCCATAAACTTTGAATAATTTTTGAAAACCACCTTTTTTATTATCAATACTAACAAAATCACGAATTGAAGACCCTCCAGAATCTATTGCTTGCTGTAAGATTTTTTTGATTGATTCGACTAGTAATGTTGCCTCAATTTCCGTAATAGAGTCCGCAACCCTATCAGGCTTTATGTGCGATAAAAACAGCGCTTCACTGGCATAGATATTGCCAATTCCAACAATTATTTCGTTATTCATTATGGCATTTTTGATAGCAGATTTTTTATCTCTTAATTTTTTCAGTAAATAAGCGCTATGAAAATCTTCGCTCAGTGGCTCTACCCCAAGATGATTAAACAACTTATGCTCATATAGGCCTATTGTTTTCGTAAGATCTATTAAACCAAAACGACGAGGGTCGTTATAAACCATAGTTAGATTATCAGAGAGATGCATAATCATATGGTCATGTTTTTCTGGGGCGTAGGATCCTTGTTTTATGTTGATTCTGCCAGTCATGCCAAGATGAATGATGAGAGAATGTGAGTTACTTAAGGTGATTATTATATATTTTGCGCGTCTTGTGATTTCATTAATATTAGTCTCAGTGGTATTTTTGCTTAAATCTTTTGGAATCTCTCTGCGCAGTCTGGGGCTTAAGACCACGCTGCTTAATATAGTGTGGTTTAGTATTGAGGATTTCAGCTGTCTTACGAGATTTTCGACTTCAGGTAGTTCAGGCATAGTTTTCTATTTTCACTTAGCATATAATTCTCTATTATAATTGCAAGATTATTGCTTAGGATCGTAATGAATAATAATGAAACATTTTTTGGTTTTAAAAAAGTAGCCAGAGGCGATAAAGCTAAAATGGTGGGTAATGTTTTTAGCTCTGTTGCTAGCCGGTATGATTTGATGAATAATGTGATGAGTTTTGGAATTCATCATTTATGGAAAAATCAATTTTGTGACTTAGTACCAAGCCATGCTGAGAATATTCTCGATGTTGCTGGTGGGACTGGTGATATTGCCCTTCGAGCTATTAAAAATGGATCAGCAAAACGCAAAGTCACCATTTGTGATATTAATTATGAAATGCTCGTAGAGGGTAAGAATAAAGCAATCGATCAAGGCGTATTATCGGGTCTTAATTATATCCAGGGCGATGCTGAGAAATTGCCTTTCGCGGATAATTCCTTTGATTGCTACACAATTGCTTTTGGTATTAGAAATGTTACGAATATCGATCATGCTTTGCTGGAGAGTTATAGAGTGTTAAAACCAGGTGGAAAGTTTTTATGCCTTGAGTTTTCGAAAGTGGAATCTAATCATTTAGCAAAATTATATGATCTATATTCATTTCATATTATACCTAAATTTGGTGGGTTGATTGCCGGAAATGAAGATGCATATCGTTATTTATCAGAAAGCATTAGGCAATTTCCAGATCAAGAAAAATTTAGCTCGATGATTAAAAATGCTGGATATAGCAATGTGCATTATAGAAATTTAAATTGCGGTATTGTGGCGATACATATGGGATATAAAATATGATGGATTTGCTTCGTATTTTTCGCATATTTTGTCGCTTTAGGATATCTTCTTATATTGGCGCAAAATTCTTGCCTAAAACCTTATATTTCATCGTTAAAATAGGTGAATTTCTTACGCCTAAAAAGAAATCTCAAAATTTTGGTGAGGCTTTATCTTCAGCATTAAAAGAAATGGGGCCGGTGTATATTAAGTTCGGACAAAGTTTATCCGCGCGCCCTGATTTGATAGGGGAAGAGGTTGCTAGTTACTTAATTTCTTTGCAAGATCAATTGCCGCCATTTGATGCTTCTAGAGCGCGCATGATATTAGAGCAAGAACTTGAGCAGAAAATAGATGATGTTTTTATATTGTTTGAGCAAGAGCCAATAGCTGCTGCGTCTGTTGCACAGGTGCATAAAGCAAAGCTTAAAAATGGCGCTGAGGTAGCGGTTAAAATCCTGAGGCCAAATATAGAAGAAGAATATAAAAGGGATATTAAATTATTATATTTCTTAAGCGACTTGATAACACATATTTTGTCAAAAAAATATGAACGTTTTAAGGCAAGAGAATTAGTCGATCTTTTTAATGCTTCAATGCAGATTGAGTTAGATTTGAGGCTTGAGGCCGCTGCTGCTGAAGAGATGCGGGGTAATTTTAATGAATCGGTTTATATTCCAGAAATTTATTGGGATTATACTTCCAGGCGCGCACTGGTTAGCGAGTGGATCGATGGTATATCGGTTTATGATAAAAAGGCGCTTATTAAAGCCGGTCTTAATTTAGATGATATAGCAGCAAAATTGGCCGTGATGTTTTTTAATCAAGCTTTTCGTGATGGTTTTTTTCATGCTGATTTACACCCTGGCAATGTTTTAATAACTAAAGAGGGGCGGGTAGCTCTTGTTGATTTTGGTATTATGGGGCGCCTTAGAGGTAAAGACCGCTTTGCTATTGCCGAAATATTATATGCACTTTTGCAGAATGATTATATTAGAGTAGCAGAAATACATATTGAAGTAGGATATGTTCCAGAAGATACAAATATCTTCTTATTTGCCCAGAGCTGCAGAGTTGTTTGTCAGCCGATTATTAATCAATCTGCGTGTAATATATCGATTGGAAAATTGCTTGAAGCTTTGCTTGAAATGGCGGTAAGTTTTAATATGAATCCACAACATCAATTGTTTCTTTTACAAAAGACCATCATCGTGCTAGAAGGAATTGGTAAGACTTTGGATCCTAATATTAACATGTGGAAACTAGCCGAGCCATGGATTAAAAAATGGGCAGGAAAAAACATCTCGCCGGAAGCAAAATTACTAAGGCTAATCAAAGGTTTTTTGAAAAAGTTGGCGTGACGGGGGTGTTACCCGCGAGGAGGATATAATCCGACGTGGCAATCGAGTAAGATAGGCATATTGACTATCTTTATAGCCTTTGGGGATATAGTTATAAGTAAATTAAATGGATTACTTCGTCGGTTTGATAACCTCCGCGTAATGACGAGTGTTGAATCACAAACAAAACAATAAATAAGGAATTATATGCGTATTGCAACTTGGAACATTAATTCAGTAAGGCTGCGTATGAATATGCTTATTGAATTTGCTAAAAAATATCAACCCGATGTAATTGCCCTGCAGGAAACTAAAGTAGAAGATGGTAGTTTTCCTTTGATTGAATGTATTTCCATGGGTTATCCTCATATCAAATTTAGTGGAGAAAAAAGCTATAATGGCGTGGCGATTTTGTCCAAAAAACCAATCTCTGATTCCTTCTGCTTGCAATTTTATAATGAGCAAAAAAGACATTTAGCGCTTAAAGTCGGCGATGTTGAAATTCATAATTTCTACGTGCCAGCTGGGGGGGATGAACCTGATGTTATTTTGAACGATAAATTTCGTCATAAATTAGCCTATCTTGATTTGATGCATGAATGGTTCATGAATAATCGCTCTAAGGATCAAAAAATTGTGCTGGTGGGTGATCTAAACATTGCACCCCTTGAGCATGATGTGTGGTCGAGTAAATATTTAAAACGAACCGTTAGTCATACTGAAGTTGAACGCAATAAATTGATGCGTAATATGGAGGAATTTGGTTTTATCGACGCACCAAGACACTTTGTAGATTCCAGTAAAAAATTATATAGCTGGTGGAGCTATCGTTCACCTGATTGGCAGGCTAGTAATCGTGGTCGTCGTCTTGATCATATTTGGGCCAGTGAAGCTTTAAGGGGCGATTTAAAAGGCACTATCTCTGCACCGGAATGGAGAAGTCATTTGCAACCATCCGACCATATTCCAGTGATGATAGATATATAGTATTTTATAGTTGAATTAGCTCATAAGTCATCCCGGACCCTGCGAGCACAAAGTGAATAAAGTTCAGCATGACTATATTATGGTTTGATTTATTTTATACATAGTCACACAATGTATCGCACACAAAAAACTATCAATAAAAAATCCCTTGCAAGTGGTAATACCCAATTGATTAATGCAGCCATTTATAATGCTAAGGAAATGGCTCAGCAATCAATAGAATGGGGAGCTGATCTTAATGCTCAAAATAATGTTGGTGATACGGCTCTTATAGAGGCCTGCCGTCGTGGTCATTATGAAATTGTTGTTATGTTGCTAAAATCTGGAGCTTCTGTGGATATTAAAAACCACTTTGGTAAAAATGCTATAATGGAAGCTCCGAAGTCTGGCAATGTTGATATTTTTGCCTTGCTTATTGAAGCGGGAGCGGATGTGAGGGAGGATGATATTATGATTGTTGCTAAAGTTTACAATCAACTAGCTATAGAAAATTATCTTTCTAGATATCTGTTTGCAGTAGAGACTCTAGCCGCTGATTTAGAGTCGAGGTTTATATATCACGATGGTGGTTTAAGGTCTAGATGTAACTTTAGCTCTTTAGTAGTGCGGTATGATTATTTATGTGATCAATGTCAAAAAATAGGAGTGCTTGATCCTAGTGCGTTAATAAGCTCTGCGGATTCTTATATTAAAGATCAAGGAGTTGTTTTAATTGGGTAGTGCCGAGAATAACTGGAGCTCTTTGACATGATATGTAAACGACAGAGGTTAATTAAAAGTAATAAAATTCTTGACGTCATGTGTTACACTGTGTATAATGTTCGTTATCGTTAGCTACTAATGTTAACTTTTTATACCTTAATATAAGAGGCGTTTATGAGTAATAGAACAATTCAAGCAACAAATCCATGGACAGTAGGCGAGCCATGGATAAGTGCAGAGCCAGTAGTTCTCGATGGTGGAGTAGTTACTACAGTAGGGACCTTAGCTTTAGGTGTAGGTGCCGTCGTAGCTCCGGTCACCACCATAGATGCCACCACTATGGCATCATCAGTGTTAACATTTGAGCCAGTCGCTCCGTTCATACCATCGGTGACTGTAAATCGAGGTGGATCAGTGGTTTTCTTAGGGGACATAGATCCAGCGCTTCCTATATCATTTACTTTAAATCCAGGTGGGTCAGTTGTATTTGCGGCGCTGAATCGTAAGCTTACTGCTGATGATACTACAATAGTATTGCCTCCTGTAGATACAGAAAGTAGAAATGAGACAATGGATATATTAGATGCTTATGGTGCAGAATTAATAGGCGTAGATTACGGCGCTCAAGAGCAATAATTTCTAAGGCTTTATGCGAGGTGCTGAATCAAGTCCAGCATGACTAAAGTGTGGATACCGCGTCATTGCGAGGAGGTCCTAGGGCCGAAGAAGCAATCCAGTGAATTTACTACCACTATAGAGCCCAAAGGGCCTATCAAGATAGTAATTTTGACTATCTTACTGGATTGCCGCGGAGCATTGCTCCTCGAAGGTGACGGTATCTATGCGGGCGAGGC
>CAYTBU010000010.1:21175-26926 GCA_964436105.1 uncultured Rickettsiaceae bacterium
GGTCTTTTAGGCACCAAGATAAACCATAAAAATCTTGAGTCATCGAGCAGCATTAGAGAGGAAAACATTAGTTCCACAATCATGTGGCAATCATTTTGTAATTCTGGGGCAATTTTAAATTGATTCATAGTAATAGTATTTTAATCAGCGCTTATTTTTGTGCCATATTCTTCATTAAAGATACTATTTAATATAGCATCAGGATCACTAGCTTTTACTAAATGAACAAAGGCTGTATTATTACTTAAGGAAGTGGTGATAACATCAATAAAGTTTTTGGCTGATGGATTTTCAAGGCCGTTTAATAAAGCGGTTTGGAAATGTGATAATGAGATATCACCAAGATTCTTCATTTCTAAATTATCTTCAAGTAAAATTAAATTATGAGCAGCGACTACAGATGAGACAATAGATACAGTCAGGTTAGTATCCAGTAAATAAGTAGCTCCTTTAGAGTCAAAAGCAACAGGCGTTACGACTGGTAAAAAACCATTGTCAGTCAGGTTAAGTAATACTTCTGGATTAATGATAGAGGGTGCTCCAATAAAAGCAAAGTCGAATAAACCGGAGCTATTTTTGTTTTTTAAAGGATGTTTCTCCGCCTCAATCATATTGCCATCTTTCCCTGAAATGCCAATAGCATTACATCCAGCGGCGCATAAAGCAGATACTATTTTACGGTTAATATGCCCTGATAGTACCATTTCAATGATTTGCGCTGTTTTATTATCAGTAATCATAGTAGCATTTAGGGTCTTTTGCTCAATGCCAAAAAGGTCTAAAGTCTCTTTGATCATATCGGTATAATCATGCACTACTATAACGCTTGCCCCAGAGAGGGTGAGTGCTGAAATATTATTTGCCGCATTACGTAATGATTCATCATCTGTGATGATGCTAGCTGGAATTTTAATTACAATTATTTCATCTTCGAGATCGTGAGTTTTACTCAGGATATTTTTGATAAGATCCGCATTACTAGAGCCCCCAATCTTATCTTTATGGGTGGCAATTTCTTTAGAGGAATTTTCCCAAACTAAGTTGCAATTCTTCTGTGCCATCTTTGCTCCTACTGCTAGTAAAAATAAAACTTACAGATATTCCAGGCAGTAAATCGTAGCTAGATTTAATCAGAGCGTCTTTATCAGTTAGTTTATCTGACTTCGTAAAGACAATCTGAAACTTAAGATTAAATTTTAAAAGTAATTCTATAATCTTAAGATCATTGTCGCCAAGACCACGCCTTGAATCGATTAATAAGTTCACAATTGCGAGGTTATCTCTTTTACTAAGGTAATGCAAGATCAATTCTTCCCAAGATTTACGTAAAGACTGAGGAATTTTGGCAAAACCATAGCCAGGTAAGTCCACTAAAGTAAAAACCTCACCAATTTGGAAGAAATTAATTTGCTGTGTGCGCCCCGGTGAATGCGAGACTCTGGCAAGGGTGCGGCGGTTACAGAGTAGGTTAATCAGACTAGATTTCCCGACATTAGAGCGGCCGATAAAAGCAAATTCTGGCAAGGTAAGATCTGGTAAGCGCTGTGGCTTATCTGCCCCAGCTACAAAATTTGCTTCTTTTCTAAAAAGGGCGAAGATGTCTTTTTGCTCCACCTTATTTACTCTCTTTTCTAGTGATATAATATTGTTGTACAATCGAGAGTATGTTATTCCAGGTCCAGTAAATTAGCAATCCTGATGGGAAAGTGCTGAACATGAATAAAAACATTAAAGGCATGAATTTCATTACTTGAGCTTGAGTCGGATCAGCCGGGGCTGGGCTCATGCGTTGTTGAAGATACATAGTACCAGCCATTAATAATGGCCAGATGCCGATCATTAAGAAACCAGGAGGGGTAAATGGCAACAGGCCAAAGAGATTAAATAAGGTTGTTGGATCTGGCGCTGAGAGATCATGAATCCAACCAAAGAAAGGTGCATGCCTCATTTCAATAGTTACATAAAGCACTTTATAGAGCGAGAAAAACACTGGAATTTGAATCAGAAGAGGCAGGCAGCCAGAGACTGGATTTACTTTCTCTCTTTTATATAACTCCATCACTGCTTGGTTGAACTTTATTTTATCGTCAGCATAGCTAGTTTTCATACGTTCTATTTCGGGCTGAAGGTCTTTCATGCGCTTCATTGAACGATATGATTTACTTGCAACACCAAACATTAAGAGCTTAATGATGACAGTTACGATTAGGATGCTGATGCCAAAATTACCGAAATAGTTATAGAAGAAATTAAGAGCGTTAAACACCGGCTTGGTAATGATATAAAAAATACCAAAATCAATCGCGCGATCAAAGAGATGTATATTATATTGCGCTTCATATTTATCTAGAAGGTCAACTTTCTTAGCCCCGGTGAATAAATGATGAGTAACGCTTAATTCTGTATTAGGAGCTAAATCGTTTTGACTAGACACGAAGCTTACTTGATATCTATCTATTTTATTGCGAGTGGCATGCGAGAATGAGCTTTTATATTCATAGGCTTGATCCGGCACAAAAGCAGTAAGCCAATATTTATCTGTAATACCAATCCAATCGACTTCGCTTAACGCAAAGTTTTCGGTGGTTTTTTCTTTTACGTCTTCAAAAGTAGTGTCTTTGAGGGTGCCACCAATAGAACCAATTGGACCTTGGTGAAGGATTTGTGCTGCTTTCTCTTTCGGGCTATAGGCGCGATTGATAAGGCCATAAGGATTTAGACTAATAGTTTGGCCGCTATTATTAATTACGGATTGTTTGATAGTAAACATATAATCATGATCGAGCGAAATATGGATGATGAATTTTATCTTGTCTGGACTTAGCCAAGTAAGATTGACGTCATGTCCTGGTGATAACTCAGCTTTATCAGCTTTCCATAGAGTGTGCGCATCTGGTAGAATGACGCCAGTCCTATTACTATGCCACCCTATTTCAGCAAAATAAGCATCATTAGTATTTGATGGCGATAGTAATATTTCATTTTCACCACTTTCTAGATCTTTTTTATATTCGTTTAATTTGATATCGTCAAAACGCGCTCCAACAAGAGAAATAGAACCGCTGATTGCTTGGCTAGATATGGTGATTCTTTGCGCTTCAGATAAGGCTTCATCCCTTGGTAAGTTTGTGATTTCTGCGGTGCGTTCCGTTTTGATCTGTTCAATTTTTTTATCATATTCTTTTTTGGCCGCAACGGCTGTATTAAGGCGAGGCCTTTCATAAAAATATTGCCATCCAGTGATAATACCAATGGATAAAAGGATTGCTAAAAGGACATTACGATTATTTTCAGTCATGTTTTTTCTTCAAATTATTGTTCAAAGTTCTATAAGATTTACTCATAAAGGTCAAGTATAGTCTTTTGATTGGAGTTTGTGGGAGATAGAACTCTTAGAGTTGGCGTGATAAGAGATTGTCAGTTTTAAGCCAGAACTATAGATGTTGCTCGTTGATGTTCACTTATACTTATAGGCATCCTAAGTTTCATGCCTAGCCATAATTCAACATGCTTTACTATAAAGGGTTTGATTTAAATTCCGCTTCAGATATAAGCGCTAGAATTATAGCGCTTATATCGCATGGTAAAGATTTTCTCTATATACCGTGTCCACCTTTAGGAGGATCAAACCTTTTTAGTCTTGCTTCTCTCTTCAATTCGTCCTTACTCAGAGACGTATGATTATCTGAAGTCGGTGCTGGCGAACCTACAGCAACAGCTGATGAAGGAGGTGATGCAGCTGTTTTACCGTAGTCAGAATCCAACTTTGCAGGTCCTGCAACAGCATCGAATAGTTCCTTACCAATTTCTTGAGCAAAATTCTTAGTAGACTCCTTAACTCCTGGTGGTAGGGGGTGAGAGTTTGGATCTTCACCACCTCCAGCTACAGCAACAGCTGCCGGAGCGTGCGTCTCGACCCCTCCCCTGCTTTCTTCTGCTCCTGAGGTCTTTACTATTATGCTAGCTAGGCCAGCATCTATTGCTGCCTTTTTATCTACCTCTAGTAGATGGGAAAAAATCACCGACGTAACATCATTGGGTAAGTATGTTTTTCTACCAGTGGTTTGATTTTTAAAGTCAATAATGTATTTATGATTTGAAGGGTCATGAGTTTTAACATTTTCCATCATTAGTCTAGCTTGCTCTTCATCTATTCCTTTTGTTTGCAATGCATCTTTAATATTGTTCGCATTAAACCTCTTAGCATCTTCCAGTAAAGCTTTTTGATCATCGTTTAAATTTTTAACATTAACTCTTACACGACCTTGGCCGTCTGTATGTTTTCGATCAATTAGAAAATTAGCTATATGACTTAAACGTTCGTTGTGAGCCGTAAACAGCTCCGCAAGCACGTGCGGCTCATCCCTCCAAGATACTAACCTTATTGGCGCATCGAGATTAATATTACGAACAGTATCAAAATCGGCCCCACCTGCTATAAGAGCCTTTATACACTTTGCTTTTCCATGCAAAACTGCTTCTATTAATGCCGTATTACCACTATTAACACTACTAACAGCATCAACCTTTGCCCCAGCTTTTATAAGAGCCTCTATACTCTTTGGTTGCCCATACCAAGCTGCTCGCATTAATGGCGTATAGCCATGCCGATCAGGAGCATTAACATCTGCTCCAGCTTTTATAAAAACATTTAGACTCTCTGTATGCCCACTAATAGCTGCGTGCATGAATGCCGTTCTGTCATATTTATCAACAGCATTAACATCTGCCCCAGCTTTCATAAGAAGAATTAAAGTCTCTGTATTCCCTCCAGAAGCTACTTCCATTAATGCCGTTTTGTCATAATGATCAACAGCATTAACATCTGCTCCAACTGTTATAAGAGCCTCAATATCTTCCTTTGAAGCTCCGGCTCTTATTGCAACCAATAAGTTATGATTTAACTGCTCTTGTTCTTCTGGCGTTAAAGTTGGTGTTGTTTCTTCAGTAAATTTAGACATATCTTCTGCCTCCTCTGGAGTTTGTTCTTCAATGCCTAAAGCATATGGTATTGGTGTGAGATCAGGCGTTTGTGGCTCTGATGTTAAATCTAAGTTATCGCCTAGTACAGTTGTTTCTATAGGATCCATATATTATAACTCGCAAATTTATTATTGTGACAATAAAGTGCATGTGTTTTTTTGCAACGATTTATTAAAAATTATTACTGAATAAAAACAAAAGAGCTGGATTATTATAGTGCATGCCGCACCTATTTCGTCTAGTGTATAGGTTAATAAATGCTCAATTATTTTCACATAACCACTTAAGATATTCTCCGTCCCCACCGCTAATATCTATAGTAATAATTTGAGGGAGGTCATAAGCATGTATTGCTTTAATCTTCTCTATAATGGCTTTTTCATTCTTTTTTGTGGCTTTAATGACCAAACGAAATTCAGATTCGTTATACACTCTTTCATTCCATTTATAAATGCTTTCTACTTCAGAAATTTGCGCGCAAGCTGATAAGTTATACTTTAATAATTCATTTGCTATTTGCTTCGCTAAACCTTTCGTTCCAGTGGTTGTTATAATGATGCATAATCCAGTCATTTTTTTACCGTCACATAACAATTTGGTGTTTCGTATAATTTCAGTTTATTGACTGTAAAAGGTTTACCGATAAGTAATGTTGGAATAATATCATTTAGTAAATGAATGGCGATATTTTCAGCAGTGGGATTATTGTTTAAATAATAAATTTTTTGCTTAGTAGTTTTTTCAATATCTTGGCCCAAAGTTTTATCA
>CAYTBU010000011.1:0-25194 GCA_964436105.1 uncultured Rickettsiaceae bacterium
GGCAACCAAAGATGAAGCAGTCCTAATACCATCTGGAGTATGGGGTAATATGCGCTTAAAACTGATGAAGCACTTTGGAAACGAGGGTAAAGCATTAGATGAATCATGGTTTAGTAAACTCTCAGCGGAAATTGATGAGCAGGAGAGGGTGGTACGACTAAAAGCACCCACGAGCTTTATGCGGGATTGGATAAATAACAGATATGGTTCAATATTAGAAGGACTGTGCCAAACAGAAGATTTTAAACTTAATGCAATAACCTAGAACTAAGCATTGAAAGTGAGGACAAGCATATGGTAGCAAAAATAGTTGAAGTGAACACCTCAAAAGAAATTGTTTGTTTATTAAAGGATTTAGGGAAGGGCGCAGTTATATTTTGTGATATCGACGATACTATCATAGTTCCTAACTCCAAATCTTTTCATACTTCAAAAAGCGGTCATCTAATTGATGAAATTAAGCAAAATAAAAAGCAGTATAAAAACTATGAAACCATTATAAGTAACTGGAGACTTCAAAGAAAAGTAATGTTAGTAGATTCCTTTTGGTCAGATACTATAAATTTGCTAAAAAAATATCATACTGTATATGGCTTAACTAAAATGGATCCAGGAAACATTGGCAATATACCGTCTATAGAAAAATGGCGATTTGATGAATTAAAAAGCTTAGGAGTTATGTTTTCACCAAATGATCAGTTGAATAATTTTATTCCTGCATCATATAAAAGTGAGGATGAACCCAAACCAGTATTTTTTAATGGTATCTTTTTTACTGGGAGTTATTCAAAAGGTGAGGTAGTAGATCTTTATAAAACTATATTAAAACCAAACTACATAGTAATGATTGATGATAGAATAAATCATTTGAAGGATGTGCAGAACTTTTGCCTTCGTGAATCTATAAATTATCTAGGGGTTTGTTATAATGGCGTTTCTCTACTACCTTTTCAAAAAGATCTTCGTATTACTAATTTTCAAAGGCAATATCTAATAAAAAATGCACAATGGCTAGAGGATGATGAGGCTTTGAAGCTGATAAATCAAGGAATTAGTGTTAAATAAGACAGTGGTAGCCCTGTTCGGGGAAGTAGCTTATTCATGATTTAAGTTTTTGATAGCATTAAGCTTTAATTGCAATCGTACTAAATGATCAGAATTGCTTGTAAATTCTGGTTTAGCGATCTCTAATGCTTGCGTTGTATAAAACAGGGCTTGCGATTTAAGTAAGTCAAATTTAGTCTTATCACTGTTTTTTTCTGTGTGTTTAGCTTGTGCAAAGTAGCTATCTCCCAGCAATTCAAAAGCAAGATAGGCTTCGTGATGATTTTTTTTCTGAAATATAGCTAACGCTTTTTTTGCAATTGTTTCTGCGCTGATGAAATCTTTTTCATATAAAAACACTTCACCTAAGCTATTAAGGACACGAGCTGTTTCTATATGTTCACTACCATAATGCCTAGTATAGATGACTAAACTTTGTTCAAGCAATTCTTTGGCTTTTTTCGTTTGCCCAGATTTACCATAAACAATGCCAAGGTGATATGTGACCCAACCAGTATCAATATGAAATTCAGAACGAAAAATCTTATAGACTTGCAAACTTTTAGTAAGTTCGTCTAATGCTTTAGGGTAGTTATCAAGCATTCGATCAACGCCACCTAAGTGAGCTAGAACTCTAGCATTACCGAGACCAGCATTCGGATGTTGCTTATAAATAGCTAAACTATTTTCTAATAATCTCTGTGCTTCTTGATACAGACCAAGTTTGCCATAAACGACACCAAGATACATCGATGCCCTAGCGGCATGTAGGTTGTTTTTGGATATAGTGTTATAAAGCATAATGCTTTTTTTGAAGGATTCTATGGCGTTATTATAATTACCAAGCATTCGATCAACAATTGCTAGATACATATATACTTTAGCCAATCCTTCCTTATCCTCTGTATTTGACATGTAGATATGTAAGCTTTTTATGAGTAAATTCTTGGCTTGATGATAATTACCTAATCTTCGCTCAATGTTACCTAAATGTGCCAGAATTTCTGCCGTTTCAGTAGAATTACCATGCACTGAGGTCAAATTATTTTTAAGCGTTACCAGCGCTTTTTGATCGTATCCAAAATTATAGTAAGCAATTCCTAGAACAGTTCTGATTGCAACTGCTGCTTTTGTATTAAGTGAAGGATTCTGCTTAAGCAATGATTCGCAGTGATGTGCTAAAAACTCGGAGGTAACATTGTTTTCTTCATCTAATTCTTGATTTAAAGCGCTTTTTAATATGGTTGCTACATCATGTAAAAATATTTGCTGATTCTGTTGGGGAAGATTTTGAATGAGCCAAGAATACATTATTTCTTTAGTACTTCTATGTATAGAAAATGCGTGACCAACGGGAGAAGAGAATTGATCGGTGATAAGGGAGTACTTATTTAGATTGTATATGAAGATATCAACAACCTCTGAACTTGCATATTCTTCTAAAAGATTTCTTGGGATGTTTTGTGAATCAATACTACTAATGAAGAACATCAAACCCAGGAACTGTTCATGTATTTTAGATATTGAAATTAAAGATCCCGTAATTATGTTATATCTAGTTTTGGCATAAGAATCATTTTCTTGTATTAAAGATTGTTGAAGTTTGTCAAAAGTAGCACTGTTTTTATGTACGCTTTTTTCATAAGTCTCAAAAGAAGTATTTGTTGCCCGTAAATAATAAGCTGCAATAGATACGTCTAAAGGAAAAGGTGGAATAAAATCCATAAAACTCTCTAGATCAGAATTTTTTTCAGGTTGAAGTGTAGATAGATTGCTTTGATTGATTTTCAAAAAAAGTTCAACTTTTTGTTTTTGAGTTAGTTCAGGCAGATTTATAACATAGTCAACATCTTTATGTGTTGCTATGTTGTGATTCCTAGTAGTAATAATTACTTTACCATGACCCCATTTTTTTGTATTTTGTGGAATATACTCTTGTATATTCGCTGTATCTTCTAAATTATCATAAATTAGTATCCAATTTTTATTTGCTATAAAATAACGTTGCACGTAGTTTATACATAAATTATATCGCTCTTCAGAATTTTCTATTTCAGCAAATTCCTTTATCTTGTTTTCTTCACCATTATATGTGGCAATTTTTTTTGCTAATTCTTCAAACGAAAGTTTTATTGTATCAACAGTTTCTGCGTTGATCTCCCATATGAGTGGTGCAGTTTGTTGCTTTGCATATAAATGTGAGACTATTGTTTTACCAGATCCGCCACTACCGATAAGGGCTAATGTCTTGATGTTGTTAGAAGACTTATTAAGACGACGATTCATTTCAGTAATAATATCATCGCGTTTTAGTAGCTTTGAATCTGCAGGAATATTTAATTCAGAAGATATATTGAAGGTTTCTATTGGACTAGACTGATATATTTTGAAGCCTATAAAAATAGCAATTAAAATACATAAGACTAAAATAGTGAGGGGTTTCTTTGCTAATTTTAAAATTTGAGGTTTTGTATTCTGCTCAAGGTTATTGATATCTAATTTTCTAAAGTTCCTATTATCACTATCAA
This sequence comes from uncultured Rickettsiaceae bacterium, assembly GCA_964436105.1. Taxonomy (GTDB): domain Bacteria; phylum Pseudomonadota; class Alphaproteobacteria; order Rickettsiales; family Rickettsiaceae; genus JAGOJE01. The sequence goes on from CAYTBU010000011.1 coordinate 3,573, forward strand.
ACCCAATAATATCATTATATCTTTTTTGCAATTCAATTTTGAGCTCAGATAAATTTTTTTGATGATCAGGTAATAATTTTATTAATACCTCAAAGAAGAAAGAATAATAGTTCATTTGATTGACGATATTTGGACTATCAAGTGAATTTTGCTCGCTTAAAGGAGTTGTAAATTTAGTTTCACTGATATAAGCGACTACATTGTTATTACCCGTATTAATGATCCATGAACTTTTAGTGTTATTAGTGTTTGTTTCATCTAGGTCTGTTTCTTTATCATTACAGTCCTTTGCTAAAGGTGGTAAAATATGAAGATGATAATGTTTAGCAGAGAGCGGTTGTTTTAGGTCAGTAAGAGAAATGAATGGTTGTAATGTGTCTATAGAAATCCTATCTGATAATTTTTTGAAGTCAGATTCTATTCGATGTATTAAAAGTGAAGTTATGTTTTCGTTGTTTATATTGTTTTGCGTGGATGGATCATATGGAAATATAGTAAGAGATTCAATTGCGGTTTTTAGAAGATTTTTAACTATCTGAAGATTTTTTTCAAAATCCTTTTGAATTAAGAGTCCTAAATAGTAATGATGTACAATTTTATACTTATCTGATTGCTCAATAAAATCTACTATACCATCCTTAGAGATTCCTCCAATTTTCCTTCTTATGTTCGCTATATGACTTTGAACAGAACTAGGCGCAATTTCATTTTGTTCATTTGATAGAAAATTTGATATTTTCTTAATGGTTTTTATAAACACTAAACAGGAAACTATATCAATTTCCCGTCGAGTAAAATGTATGCCCTTAATATTGTGAAGATGTGCCGCATAAAGGCTTTCGGGAAAAAGTAGTGTATTAATCTGCATATTATTTTAATAACCTCTCTTTGAGGTGCTGAAATTAAAGTACCTTAGGTTTTGTAAAGAAGCTTACTCTATTAATAAAAAATACATTATTTATTTATGCTGCACAATAAAACTATCATTATAACCCATTATTTTTTCGGAGCATTTCTGATAGATAAACTAAATAATTCCGTTGTAATAATATAGAGTACATTAAAAACGAGGATATACTAGATTACACGTTCCTCTTAATCTTGTCCTTATGACTTTATCTACACAAGATCATATTGATAAGAAATAGCTATTAATATTAGAGGGATATGTAAATGAATAATGTTTTGAATAATTATGAAAGCTGCAAACTTCAGAACGGGTTAGAACTAAGCTTTGTTGATAGACTAGGACAAGTGGCTATTTGTGATTTGAGCGTGGGTAATATTTGTATTCTATCGGTTGATGAAATAAATAGCGCGAGCATAATGATTCAAATAATGGATGCATTTATTAAAGCGCATATTAGTTTTAAAACACTAGATATAGATTCCTTTTGTGCTTTAAGGATAGAGGATAAAAAGGGAGATGAGTGTCAGTATTTAATTAAAGTCGATCCTAGAACAGTTTCATTAGTTCAATTATCTGAGATTGTTAGATATTTTAAGACTAAATTGATTTTTAAATTCCCCGGTAAAGAAATAAATCCTAGAGGTAAGATTATGGAAAGTTATCAACTTGTTAATATTATTGAGTCACTTGATGCTGAATTCATTTTGATAAATCATCCCGGTTCTCCTCTAAATGACGATGATTTTATAATGATATTTGATGAACTTAAATCTCTTTGTTGTTTTAAAAGTAATTACGGAGAAATTGGATGAATGGTAGACATAATCATCTTTAGCGATTGTGTTGTGTGTTGTTTTTATTAATTTTTGGAGGAGTTGTGGATGAGGCTTGAGAACTAACTGAGATAGAATGGCGAATATCTGCAATATTTGCTAGAGCTTCCTTGTCAAAAGTTTTTAAGAGTGCTGCTTGCGCTAAAGTTTGATCTGATATTAGTTGAGTTTTATGATTTGAATGGCCAACTCGACCTATCATTTCATCTAATGAAATCTCAAAGTAATCGGCAACTTTAATTAAAGTACTAACTTGTAACATTTTATTTTTGCCAACTAAAAACTTAGGAATAGTGCTTTCTCCGATGTCGCAATTTTCTCCTAGTTGGTATGGTGTTAACCCTTTTGCTTTTAATTGTTGCTGGATAGACAGTCTTGCATTTGACGCAATTGTATCTAAAGAAGGAGTATCAAAAGAAACAGTTAAATCTTTTATAGCCGAATCATTTTTAATAATTTTATCTAAAGGGGTATGAAAAAAATCAGCAATTTTTAATAGGGTAGGTAGTTCGATGTGCTTTGGTGTTTTTTTTATTAACCGATCGTAGGTTGTATATGGAATACCACTTTTTTCAACAAAGACCTTCCTCTTGAGGTTTCCTTCTTTAAGACTTTCCTTTAGGAAATTTTGAATGTTTTTGAGAAAACTCATAATTTGATCGGGTTAAATATGTTGATCACAAGTTATAAATTAGTGGCGCTTAAATTTTAATTCCACGAAAAACTTAAATATATGGTTAGAAGGCTTATAAATACAAGATAATTTTATATAGTACAAGCATTAAGGGCTCATGTTGTTACTACATAAGTAATAATATCACGGATCTTAATCTTTTATTAACTGTTTAGATGTATAAACTACCGGTCAGGCTGGCGGTTTATTTTCTTGACTGATTGATCAGTTCAAGAGTACGATAGTTTAAAATTTATATATTAAACAATATTGATCACGCAGGACTACAGCGGTCTTTAGATATTAGAGTAATGAGGTTTAAATGAATAAAATTTCTGAATTGGGTTTAAAGCCAGAATCAACTGAGGCTATTATTGCATACCAGGAAGTATTAGAGAATATGCCTAGTAAAGATTTTAATTCATTAGCAAGTTTTTTTACGAAGATAAAAGAATATGAAGTTGATGCTTTTGGATATAGAACTATCGATAAATCTGGATTAAGTGCCGTATTCTCTACTAATACAAATTGGTCTAAAATAAAGCAAAATGCTGATTTTACCAAAGCAATGTTGCAACATATGAATTCAGAGCTTTTTTTTGTTAAACAGCGTAATTTGAAAGTAGTTACGAGATCAGAAATTAAAACTCAGACTACTTTTCTAAAAATATTAGATCAACATGGGATCAATAACAGTATAGTTTACTACTCATTCAATAAAGATATTATTGAAATATTTTATTATATCCCCAGTTCTACAGCGCCTGAGCTAAATGACTTAATTTTAAACAATATCGAGCTGTTAGTAGGATTAACTAAAGAGATTTCTTCTGCTCTTACCTTTATTAGTTCATCAAAAGAGTTTAGTGCTCAGAAAACCAAAATAATAGAACAAGAGATTCTCAATTTTGTGTGGAAGGAAGGTGCAGTAAAACATTCACAGAAGAAAGCCAAGATATGCTTGTCTGGAGAGGCGATGCATTTTACTACAAAGGAAGCGGAATGTCTTTTGCTACTAAAATATGGTTGTAGTAATAAATATATTGCAAGAAAGCTGTGTATTTCAGAATTTACAGTTAAAGATAGAATAAATAACTTAAAACAAAAGATGTTAGTAGAGACTAGAGAAGACTTAGTCAAAATGATACAAATGATACCATTGAAATATGTTGATAAACTAATGGAGGTTGCATGAGGGAAAATAAATTAACAAAATCAGTAATAGCTTCTTGCTTTTTAGCTGGTTGTTTGGAAATGTATGATTTTATCATTTTTGGCTTCTTGGCGCCGGTAATCCATAAAAATTACTTATCATTCCTTGATGCTAAAACTAGTCTAGTAATTACCTATGCATTATTTGCTGTTGGGTTTTTGTTTCGGCCTATTGGATCTATAATATTTGGTTATATTGGAGATGTATACGGGCGTAAGCCATCACTAGTGTTAAGTGTCACCCTGATGGGGATGGCTTCTCTTGGTATGTTTTTATTGCCTTCCTATGAATTAATTGGAATCAGCTCCTGCTACATAATTGCATTAATTAGGATTCTGCAAGGTATTTCAGTTGGCGGAGAATATAATGGAGCTGCAATATATGCTATTGAGCATATTAATAAAAAAAACATAGGGCTAGTTGGAGCCACCGTTACGGCAGGTAGTACTTTGGGTGTATTACTAGCCACTTTCATCAGTAACGCACTGCAAAACCCTGCATTGCCTAGTTATAGTTGGCGCTTTGCTTTTCTAATTGGATTTGGTCTATCTATAATAGGTTATATCATAAGAAATAAACTTAAAGAGAGTCCTGTATTTCAAGAGATAGCGGCTCAAAAAAATGAAATTCCTATTATTGAAGGGATAAAATCACATAAAACAGAATTCCTGGCAGCAATTTTAGCTTCTGGAGCGAATAATGCGAGCTTCTATTTTATTCTGATCTTTGTTCCGAATTTCCTAAAATCTAAATTACCATTCAGTGTAGATTGGATTGGACTCTTAATGACGAGCATTATGTTTGTTTTAATTCCACTTGCTGGTTGGCTTTCAGATAAAATAGGTAGGACAAAGCTAGTGATGGGAGCATGTTTAGGTATGGCAGTTTATAATCTAGTTTTTTTAAAGCTAATTTTATTAGCTGGAGGAACAGGTTATGTAACAATGTATGCTATTATATGCGCTAGTATGGTATCGCTTTTAGTAGGCACCGTTAATGTATTTGTACTAGAAATATTCCCTGCTCGATATAGATTTAGTTGCGCTAGTTTGAGTTATAGTTTGGGGGCTGCAATATTTGGCGGTACAACTCCAATGGTACTCTCTCTAATTGGAGAATACTTTGATAATGAACCCTTATATTTAGGATCCTATGTATCTTTGATATCAGTATTTGGTGCCTTAGGTGGTGTATTGATATTTTTAAAACATCGGCCAAAGCGCCTGGATTTGATTTCATCCTAGAAAAACACTCACTTGTTTTTACATAAAAGCAGTAAACAAATGATTTAAAATAAATTTTATAGGTTTTTTGCTAAAATCCAAGTTTTCTTATTTTGATTTTCTTAACTTTAAACTGCAAACCCTTATATCATATAGCTGATAGTTGAAACAACGTACAAATAATTCAACCAAGTGTAACAAACCCAATTAAAAAAATTAACCGAAATACCCCCTTTTTGGGGGGTGTTTTTTTCAAAAAAGCTATGTTATTATGTTTTTATGAGAGAAACAAATACACAGCTAAATATGCTAACTAATGATGTTATGAAGAAAGATTTATTATTAGGCGAGCAAACCGTTTTTGGTATCAAAGGCAATTCGATCGATAGATCTAAGTTAGTATTGCATGATATACCTGCTAGAATAAAGGATGAGATTCCTACTTTGAATCAGTTTGGTTATATGAAAGAGGAGTTGGATGAATATTCTAGGGATTTTTTAGAATATGCCAGTAAAACTGATAAACCAGTGTTAGAAATTGGCACTGCTTATGGATGGGTGGCATTACAGGCTTTAGAGAGAGGAGCAACGTTAATTGCAAATGATGTTAGTGAAGAGCATTTATCTATTTTGCTTCAAAATGCTTCAGAGCATAACTTAAGTAGTCTTTCTTTACTTCCTGCAGAATTTCCAGGTCAAGTAAATTTACCCGATGAATCAATTGCAGCAGTACTGGCTTCACGTATATTTCATTTTTTAGATGGATCGAGGGTAGAAGAGGGGCTTGGTAAATTACATAGATTCCTAATGCCAGGTGGAAAGCTATATTTTACTGCTTGTTCGTTCTATCATTATAGCGTTAAAGAAAAAATGCTAAATACGTTTAATGAGCGGATATCACAGGGAATTAAGTGGCCTGGCCTAATATTAAATCAAAGAGCCAGTGCTCCTGATCATGCTCCTTATGTACAGGAATTATTAAATGTCTTTGACGTACCTCAACTGGAAGCATTATTACCAAAGCATGGGTTTATAATAGACAGAATCAGTTTGTTTGATTATCCAAATGATACAGATAGTGGGGGCAAGGGGCATGTGGGTTTTGTAGCCACAAAAGTTGAGTAAAAAGGTAAATATTATAAATTAACAGACACCGCTAGTAAGTATAGAAGAATTTCGACACTCAGAAATACTTGCTAGCGGCCTATCAACACTATAGGAGTGCGATAAAATGAATATAGCTCAAAACGCCGATTCAGGCAATAAGAAAAAAGATTTCTTAAATATAATCGAACATTTTTCTGCATCTGATTTAGGGTGGCAAGATGCTATTAAAGCATTTGATCTGCGTATTGATAATTGCGCCCGCATCCAATTACTAGCTCAGAATTCTAATTATGCAAAAGATGTTACCAATAGCGGCTACACATTTGCACTTCTGGATAGAGTTGGGCGTGAAGTAGCTTGTGATCTTAGTTCTGGGAATGTATGTACCCTTTCTACTAAATCTTCAACCAATGCAATATTAAACATTGAAATAATCAATTTCCTTTTATCTCAAAATAAACCATTTGAGATTATTAAGGGATCAGAGTTTATTAAATTATCAAATACTCAAAAATCCAATTCTGAAATCCAATATTTAATCCAAATAGATTTAGAGAACGTTTCTTATATGGAGCTATGTGAAATCATCAGCTTCTGTAAGACAAATTTCATTTTTAAAATTCCTGGTCTGAACCTAAATCCAAAAGCTGAAGTTGAGGATGAAGAGGGATTAGGTTTAGTACTTTGTGCATTTAAAGCAGAGAGTAACTTAATTAAGCATTTAGTGGCGTCATTAAGTGAGGAAGAGTTCGTGGTTATTTCTGATGGTAAGCCATTTGTCCGTTCTTTAGTAATGGAGAAATCGGCACTTCTTTTAGAAAATAATCAAATCAAACAAAACAATCAATAAACAATAGGAGTAAGTCAAATGACTAAATCAATAGAATTAAAAAATATAATCAATTCATCTGTAAATAAAGGTGACAAAATGGCGGCTGTGAAACCTTTAATTTATAGCGGACTTGGGGCTTTGTTAATTGGAGCAATGGTTTTTCCAGAGATTGCTTCTGCTGCTCCTGCTGCTGCGAATGCTGCATTTAGGCCTGCTGCAGGTTTAGCTGCAATAGTGACGCCAATTAAAGATGCTGTTATCGCTCACTATGCTACTAGTATTTTTGTTATTGGTACTATTGGAGCGGGGCTTGCTCCTGGTGACCTACGTACGAGGGCTCAAGGTTTTGCGATTGGAGCTGGGCTCGCGGGCGCTGCTATTATCGGAGTCAAAGCAACTTTAGGCATAGTGTAATAGGTATTTAACTATGTCCATAGAAGTACATTTAACTCGTACTATCAATAAAGAAACAAAATATTACGGCTTGCCTTTGACTGGTTTAATTGTCGGAGGCTTGCTTGGCGGCATAACTCTTTCAAGGTTTGAGTTTGTATTTGCTTTCTTAGCTGCTGGGGTAGGGTTTGGTTTGGGCACATTAATTTCAAGCGCGTGGCATAAGGGTAAGATACAAAGATGGGTTTATTGGTATTTGCCTATTTCGAAATTAAGTAGAAATAGGTATTTGCCTCCATCTGACCAGCGTAACTTTATGTGAAGTAATTTAATTAATATCTAACGGGACAATAATTTTATGGAACTAAAAATAAGTGTTCATAGTCTGGAAAAAATTTCAAAGCAAAGAAATCTCTTTTTAGGATTTAGCGCAGTACTTCTTGTTACTACTTGCGCCTTATCTTTAAAGATTATTTCTATCGATGAAAAAGTAATTATGGTACCAGCCCTTCGTCAAACTATTGAAGTTTCAGGGAGTTCCGTATCAGCTGGTTATTTAGAGGAAATGTCATCTTTAGTGTTCTTACCAAGTTTACTTGATCTAAATGCAGATAATATAACATATAAGCGTGATTTGATTCTTAAGTATACTTCTCAGAGCTCTAAGGAGTATATGCAAGGAATATTGGAGTATTTTTCAGAAGCAAAAGATAGATATACAAAATTTGATCTCTCAACACATTTTACTTCTAAAAATATTGAAATAGATCAGAAAAACCTAGTGGTAATAGCCAACGGTACTCTAACAAGTATTCACGGTAAAAGAGGTTTTGATAGTAAAGCAGTTTCCTATCGTATGTCTTATGAATTTACTGGAGGCAGTCTGCGCCTTAAAGAATTCAATCAAGTAATTGATGAAAAGGAGCTAGAGCAAATCGAGAAAGACAAGGAAAGTAGAGAAGCCGAAGAAACTAAAATATTACAAGAAGCTACGCAAGGAGAATAATCATGCAATTACAGTATAACAAATTATCGGGCATTATGCAGGTTGTACTATTAACCCTCATTTTATCTACTTTAGGAGGCAATGTTAGTTTAGCAGCAAACTCAATGTCAGCAGTAGAGCTTAAGCATGATCCAAAGTCTAGCATTAAAGTAAAAATCAGTGCTCTTGCTCCTACTCGTATTACTTTTGGTCGATATTCTATTGCGGAAGTGATTGGTGATGAAAATAAATATAAAATCATTGCCGATAGTTCTGGCTTAAATGTTTTTATTTCACCAAAGAGTGAAGTTGGAACAATTATCCCAGTAACAATCATTACAAGCAATAATCTTGTGCAAGATTTAATACTCGAAGTATCCGGTGGTAAATTATTGCCTCATTCTATTCTAATTAACCCGATTAAATCATCTTTAAAGCAAGATGGCATAACTAAAGGTGATGCAACAGCAATGTTAAAAGCAATGATGAGTGAGGAGAATAAGGGGGGTAAATATTATGTTTCTACTGGCGAGAGGAAGTTATCTATACCATCACTACCAGGCTTAAGGATTGTACAAGATAAGACATATCGTTATGGGGATTTGACCGGTGTTAGATTAACACTTACCAACCGTAAGAAAGATGTTGTTTATTTAACAGAAGAAATGATAGGTGGGATTTTTAAGAACCTTGAATTAGTTAGTGTGGACGAAGTTGTCTTAACAAAAAATCATAGCACAAAAGCTTTTATTATAACTAGAGAGGAAGGGTTATGATTAATCAAATATTTGAATTTATAAAAGAATATTTTAACAAGCTTGGGCCAACTAGGGTAGAGCAGGGTGAAATCGGTTTTGATTCATCTAATAAAAAAGACGGCAGAGAACACGTTAAAAGAAATCAACGGCTCATGTTAGTAGTCCTGATAGGAGGCTTAGTTTTTGCTTTTATTATTATTACTAATCTTTTGAGCTCTGGTAACTCAACCTCACCAAGTGCCAAGCAAAATGCTAATAATAGTTTAAAAGGCAAAAATTTAAAACTTGAAGTAGCTAGTAATGCTCTGGATCCAGAAGCAATGTGGCGTAATCATTTTGAGGATAAGCTCGATAATACTAAAAATGCTGTAGATGAGAGTATTGGGAATATTAAAGAGGTTGTGAGCGAAACGGAGGCGAGATTATTGCAAAAGACTGCTGAAGATATAGCTGAAATGGGAGAGCAGCTTCGTATGGCTAAAGATGATTTAGATTCAGCTATGAATGAGATCAGAATATTTAGAGAGCAACAGGAGCAGGACAAGCAGGATAATAGCCCAAACATGCCAACTTTAGCAGAAATTTCAGGATTTGAAGTTGAACAGGCTGAACAGCCAACTCCTGTTAAAAGTACTAAAAACTATATTCCTGAGACAGCGTATTTAAAAGGAGTGTTACTTGGTGGTATTTCAGTATCAACTTCAATGGGTAGTCAACAAGAACCTGTGCCAGTGGTTATCAGAGTGACAGAAAGTGGTAATTTGCCTAAGAATTTTGAAGTGAATTTAAAACAATGCCGGATTCTAGGTAGTTCTTATGGAGATATTTCTTCAGAGAGGGCGGTGATTAGACTGGAGACAATGATTTGTGAGGATGAAGAGTTAGAGCAGATAGTGACTACCAAAATAGCTGGCATAGTTTATGGAGACGATGGGATGAATGGCATTAAGGGTAAGGTTGTTCAAACTAGTAATAAATTAGTTAAAAATGCGATGGTTGGCGGGATGCTCTCAGGCCTATCACAGAATTTGCAGGGTCAAGGACAGATGGCCATCACAAGTTTAGGGGCTTTATCAACCCAGAAACAAGGGGTTGGAGAAACTTTAAAAAATAGCTCACTTTCTGGAGCTTCTAACGCGGCTGAAAAAATTGCAGATTATTACCTAAAACAAGCTGAAAGTATGTCGCCAGTACTCTTGATAGCTGGGGGCGCTAAGGTAGATATAGTATTTACCAAAGGCGTAACAATTGGGACTGGGGACGTGAAAGAAAAAATAGCGCATGCTCGTAAATCAAGCTGGGATAATGGGGGCAACACTAACACGCCTAAAGTGAATGGAGATGAAGCAAAATGGTAGCAATTAATTATAAAAAACACAGTACTAACAAAAATGTGACTGCAAAGTTGCTCACTTCATTAATGCTTACAGTGTTTTTAAGTGGGTGCTCTACTTATTCTGGAAAATTTACATGTGGTGATAGCCGGGGAGCGCCTTGTGTGATGTTATCGGAGATAGATAAGAAAATAAATAGTGGTGAAATTGTAGAGGTTTATAAAGATAAAAAATGTAAGGGTAGTAAATGCTCTAAAGATCAGAATATCCCAACCGAGCCAAAGTTAAAGGATAATCAAACTCGTAGAGCCTTAATAATACAGAATAAAGATGAGCCCGATCATAGAGAAGGCGATTATCTTTATGTTAAGTAATAAGTAAGGATGGAAAGATAAAGCGATGAAATCACTTAAATTAAATGACTTATTATCCAGGTTATCAAACCTTGCCGGCCTTAGTGAAGTGTCTGAAAAAAACTTTGGTAGCTCCGGTAGTATTGAGAGCTTGATAGAGGAAGAGACTTTTGGTGCCGCGAGCCTTTCAGATTACTTAAGTTATAAATATTACGATTCAGAAACCGAACTATTTTTCAATGATGAAAACACTGTAGGGTTTGTGCTGGAAGTTTCGCCTATTGTTGGAGTAAGTAATTCTTTAGTCAAAAACTTAGAACTATTTTGTAATCAGGATTTACCTGAGGACAGTTTTTTGCAATTTCTATTGGTAGCAAATCATAACATCAATCCAATTTTAAATCTTTGGCAACAAGCTCGTACTAACGCAAATCCTTTCTTGCAGAAACTAACGAATGCCAGGCAAGACTTTTTATTAAAACAAGCTAGTAACTTTAAGACGGTAGATGGCAGATTGCCTCGTAATTTTCAAATATTTATTTCTTATAGTAAAAAACTAGAAAGTAAACTTGGTTCTAAAGTTAGCGTCAGACATTTGAAACAAGTTGAGCAATTCAAATCTCAGTTTTTGGCGAAGTTAAATTCATTTAAATTATATTCCAGAGTTTGTGATGCCAGTGATTTAATCGGAATAACACGTGATTTAGTGCAAATGAAGGAAACTTCTTTAGGTATGCAAATTCCAAAATATGACCAATATAATTTGTTATCCGCACAAATTCTAAAACCGTTAGAACAACTGACATTAACTAGCGATTCTATTATTAATGACAGAGGCTTTGTAACTAAGTCATATTATGTTAAGGAGATGCCGGATCAATTCTCTCTTAGTGAAATGATCAATTTACTGGGTTCAGAGACTTCAGGTAGCAATTTAGGTATTAATGCCAGGTTTGCTATTAGCTATACGATAGCGAATAATCTAAATGCATCTACTCAAGGAGCTCTAACTGCTAAAGGTGATAGAATCATACATGCTGCAGAGCAATGGTATTCAAGGAACGATCGCGATATCCAAAGAGATGCTGTGGCATGGAAGGAGATAAATGATGCACATAAGAATGGTACTAAATTTTTAACGCGTACATACCAAGTTATGATATCAGCTAGAGAATCAGAGATTGATTCTGCTGAGCAAAACCTGATTAGCCTTTATAACGTTTCTGACTGGAAGTTGGAGTTAAATAAATATCTGCAGCTGACATCTTTACTTTCAATGCTTCCGATGCAACAACCGCTTTATTTTAATGTTTTAAAAACTTTTCAGCTTACAACCATTGAGCCAAGTAACAGAGTAGTAGAAAAACTGCCGATACATGCAGAATGGAAAGGTGTTCCTAAATCAGGGGTCATGTTAACTGGACGTAGAGGGCAACTTTTTAATTGGAATCCTTTTCATCGAATTTCTTCGGGGAATTATAATGTTTGTCTTATGGCCGCCAGTGGTGGTGGTAAGTCGGTGTTTTTACAAGAACTCACTACATCAATGCTCGCCCAGAATGCTAAGGTATTTATCTTAGATATTGGCGGAAGCTATGCAAATATTTGCGAGCTACTAGGTGGTGAGATGATACAGTTTAAAAATAATGCGAATATTTCTTTAAATCCCTTTTCTTCTTTATGTTTAACGGGTGACCATTCTGAAATAAATAGTGAAATTGAAATCCAAGTTATTGGTAAATATAAGGTTGCTAGAGATATAATTATTACTGCCAAAAGTATTATTGCAACCATGTGCGGAGTTGTTGGAGCTCCAGCTAGGGAGGCTTTAATTGAGCAAGCAATATATAAGGGTATTGAACAATTTGGGCCTGATTTAGACATTACTAAATTAACAAAAGTATTAGAGTCTTTTGCTGATAAAAACAAAGATGCTCAGGAATTGGCAACTAGCCTTTTTTCATATACCTCATCTGGAGTTTACGGCAAATATTTTACTGGTAACAGTAACATTTCTTTCAAAAAGCAACTAACTGTATTTGAGTTTGAAGAAATTAAAAATGATAGCGTTTTCTTATCTGTGATTATTCAAATGGTGATGATGCAAATTTTCTTACAAGTTTTATGTGGGGACCGCAAAACTCCCTTTTTGTTAATAGTAGATGAAGCATGGAAGACTATCGCAAATAGTGCAAAATTCTTAGCTGAACTTGCTAGAACACTCAGAAAATATAATGGTTCTTTAGTTACTTGCGTACAGAACTTTAATGATCTTCAAGGCTCTGATGATAAGAGAGCTATTCTAGAGAATAGTACATGGACGTTGTTACTCAAGCAGGATGAAAAAGGATTATCGAGCTTTAAAAATTCTGAAGCTTTTAAAGATATTTTACCTCTTATTGAATCTATCAGTCTTGCTCCAGGTAAATATGCTGAAATTCTAATGCATGCGACAGATATAGCTGTGGTAGGACGCCTTAGTCTTGATCCATACTCGCAAAGTTTATTTTCAACTGATGCCGTCGATTTTAGATATTTAAGCGAAGCAAAAGACAGAGGTATGTCTCAAGATGAGGCGGTTGAGAGCTTGGCGCGTGAAAGATATGGCTATGAGTCGGCAGTAAGGTAGCTGGGGGTCAATAGTTGGCCCGTTTAAAAAAGAATAAAAAAGAAGAATAAAAGAAGGAAAATCATATGAATATAAAACAATATTGCTCAAATTTGCCATTTTCACAAAATTCAGCACTACTGATGGTGCTTACTCTAGGGTTATTGTTTGGCGCGCTAATTAGTTATATAGCGCGTCCAAGTAATAAAAATTTTAGAATTGAATATATATCTCAAATGGAAATCCTGGAGCTTGAAAATGAAAGAGTAAAAGATACTAATGCTACTGATTTATTTTTTGGAAAAGCGGAGGAGGCCATTACTTTAATGGAGGATCTAGTGAGGCTTCGTGAAAGCAAAGGTGCAAGAGTTGTATTTAGTACTGAAGGAATCATTAGCGGTACTAATGTGGTGTCAATCTCTGAGGAGATTTACTCAAAAGTAATTACTAGTCTTGAGAAGCAAGAGCCAAAAGTCCTAGAAGATGAAGGATCTACCCGAAGCTCACAAAAGGTAAATCGATTAGGCAAAAGAGGTCCTAGTAAAAGAGTTAGTCAAATAATGAATTCATTGCAACCTTTAGAAGAGCTTGAAGGGCTAGAGGAAGAGCATCAAATGGAAATGGATAAATAAATGAAATTGCTACTCCTTTTAATTATTGCTCAACTAATGCTGGTAGCAGAAGTATCTGCCAAGGATCTTGGTAAATATGGCGTAACAACAGAGGTAAAAGAAGAGGGGTTTTTAGCAATGATATCTAGAAAACTTAAAACAATAAATATAGAAGAACACCAAGAAAAAATGCAAAAACAAGCTGAGGATAGAGTGAAAAACCCTCGTCCTGTAATGGGAGTTATCAGAACAAAGGAGGCAAGGAGTTTTACCTTTGATCCTACTTATACATTGCCAGAAGATATTTATTTGCCAGATGGTAAGTTATTGCATCCAAGAGGTACTAAAGTGAACCCACTTGATTATATGGATTTAGATAGAAAAATATTTTTTATTGATGCCAGGGATAAGGAGCAAATAGCTTGGCTAGAGGCTCAAATTGTAAAATACCACAAAGGCCCTGAAGTGTCAGAAGAAATGTTAGTTGTAGTATTAATAGCTGGTAGTCCTTTAGAGCTTCAAGATAAAATAAAAAAGAAGATCTATTTTGATCAGAGTGGAGAATTAACCACTAGGTTTGGTATTAGGCAAGTTCCAGCCGCTCTCGAGCAAGAAGGTAAGTTACTTCGTATTGATGAGATAGAACTAGCGGGGAGTAAATGACTCAAGAAACATTTAATCTTTATAGAGCTAGAAATTACAACCTTACTATTAGTACGATTGCTGCCTTAATACTGATTATAGTAATGCTTGCTCCAATTAATGCTCTAGCTGCTAGTTCTACTTGTAAGGGAAGGTTTGTAAATCCAATCTCTGATATTTGCTGGTCTTGCATTATGCCAGTTTCAATTGGTAGGATGGTACATATTGGCAATGGGATGAGCCCAAAAGAAAGAGATACGAAGAATCCTAAAAGCCCGGTCTGTATGTGCATTAAAGAAAATATCCCAGTACCTGGTATTAGTATTGGTTTTTGGGAGCCCGTACGTCTTGTAGATATTACAAGAACTCCGTTTTGCATGACTAATCTTGGCGGGATCACGATGGGTAGTCCTGACATGACTAAAATGGGGGGGTATGAGAGAAGCTATTCGAAGGATCACCATACTCACAATTCTTTCTATCATGTGCATTATTATGTTTATCCTCTTATTTACTGGTTAGAGCTTCTTACTGACTTTATATGCTTGGAAAAGAGTACTTTTGATGTTGCTTATATGAGTGAGTTTGATGTGACGTGGAATGATGAGAAGCTTCAGAGCTTACTTAATCCAGAAGCGATTCTATTTGGTAATCCAATAGCTCAGGCAGCTTGCGCTCTTGATTGTGTTAAAAGTACGATCTCTATGCCAATAGATAATATGTTTTGGTGCGCTGGTTGCCTAGGTAATATGTACCCATTTAGTGGCGCGAATGCTGATCACGTTGGGGGGGTACAATCAAGTAGCCTCTATACTACCAGAATTATAGCTAAAATGCATCGTATTGGCCTCGCTCAAGAAACCTCTACTGATGAGGATACACGAATCACTGGTGGAGGTAAGTTATGCCGTAAAAATAGAGCGCCTAAAATCAAAAAAAGTCAATATAAGCTGCAGATGGTAAATCCAAGTTCAAGCTCTAGCGGTATTGGATGCTGGCCAATTGGTCTTAGCGATATGCTCTATAGCTCTTTTAAAGAATATCCAAACACAGGACAAGATTGGGGGTACTTGATATGGCGAAAGAAAAATTGTTGCGCTTTTTAACTTTGATATTTGTCACCACTATTAGTGTTAGCAGTATGAGTAGCTTTTGTATGGCAGCTTCTACTTCTCATGGTCTACAGAATCAATCTACTAATATAGAAAAATTAGAGGATGAAGAATGGTTAGAAATGATTACGAGCAATTCTAAAGAGATGAATCCTGAATCAATGATGAAGAAACTTGAAGGTTTAGGATTGTTTAATGCTGGAGGCGATGATAAGGCCATCGAAGAAATTATGAAGCCTAAACAAAGGCTTAGAATATTCGTTAGTAGTTCGATGCCAATGAATTTACTGCGTCAGTATCACAAACAAGCTTCCATTTATGAAGGCACTTTGGTGTTTAAGGGTTTGCCAGGTGGTAGTTTTAAGGAATTATCTAAGCTTGTACTAGAAATAGCAGAGCAGGGTGAAGTGGGATCGATGGAAATCGATGATGAAGCTTTTGATAAATTTGGAGTTGCATCTGTTCCTGTAATAGTACTAAGCAGTGAAAAAGACTGTATGGGAGAAGCATCTTGCGCGATCATCTATGATAAGATCTCAGGAAATTTAGATTTAAAATCTGCCCTTGAACTATTTAGTAATAAAGGTGATTTAGCAGGAACCGCCAAAAAGATTTTGAGTGGAGTGAATTAGCCATGAAGAATCTAAATATCAATTATCTAATCACAAAATTAAAGGGTCTTGGCTTGCTATTATTAAGTGTCTTGATGGTATTGATAACTTTTGTTTTATTAAAAAGTGATGCTCTTGCTGGATATTCAGAAGAAAAGAAGAGATATATTGATCCAACTGTTAAAACTAACGTCAATAAAGTCGATCCTTTTTTTGAGGAGCAAATTGAAAATCTGAATAATTTAAAAGAGGCTCTTGACGGTAAGAATGCTGAAAATATGGAGAAGTTTGAGAACTCTGCTGGTTTAGAAGAGATCCCAGGATATGAGCACTCTAGCGGAGAAGTTGATCGTTTAAGTAGCATAAGTGCGAGTGAATTAGAGAGCCGCGGTAGGGAAGAAATGGCTAAAGAGCCTATGATGAGTAAGATTTTTATTGATCACGATGATCCGTTGGTGCAACAAGACAAGAGAGATATTGATGAGATTATTCTAAAGGAAGCAAGGGGTTTACTTAATAATATATTAGAGGAGCTAAAAAAACACGGTATCGACTGTGAAGCTGTAGCGGGGAATGAGATTGTTGAGCCAGAATTTCAGGTAGAGACTGCAACTATTGAAACGCAGAACAGAGTGTATGACAAGGTTTTATGTGAGCAATTAAAGAATCAATATAATTGCCGTGATGTGCTTACTGTTAAATGTAGTGATCCTTCTACAGTTGGTGGTGCTGTTAAAAATGTTACGGGTAATATGGTTCACACAATATCAGGAGATGGTACTTTGATTATTGGAGTGAATCAAGAAAGATATTTCTACAATAATTGGGGGTCTCAGCAAGATTATGAATTTTCATTTGATGTAGAAAATGCTGCCGCTGTTGCCTCATTTAATTTAATGAACGTTGATTGGGCTGATTATGTTTTGATTAAGCTTAATGATAATATTATTTTTCAGGAACCAGGAGTGAGAGGTAAAATTGAAATGTCGACGAAGCCTGAGCATTATCGATTGAGTAGTAAGGGGGAAAGGTTTTATGGAGTTGATATTGGAGTAGGTGATTATGTATGTGTTAATACTAGAACATATCATAGTAGAGCGCCGCATTCTGAAGTGAAACACTTACTAAAGAATGGTAAAAACACTCTAAAAATTAGGTTGGCTTACGGTAATGGAGGAAAAATTCATGTTGTTTTAAAATATAAGGAAAAAATTTGTAACGCTTGGCAAGAATCATGGAGTGAAAAATGTTTACTCAAGTGATACGTACTTTAGTGATTATATTTGTCATGTTGATTGGGACTTCAGTTCATGCAACAAGGTTCAACGTTCTCTCGCCACATTCTTGTACTGATGGTGTAAGAGCTTGCCAAAAAACCGGCGTGCAGGAGATAGATGGAATAAATGTAACTAAAGATTGCTGGGAATGGTCTTATGTTAAAACTTGTAACTATCCAAGTAAGAATGATTGTCATAAATATTCTCATTGTTATGGGCTTGGAGATGTGGATTGCTTGCTGAGAGACTACTACGGTACCTGCGTTAATATCCAAAAAGAATTTTCCTGTAAAAGGTGGGAGCCAGTAAGAATTGAGAAAAAAAATGTGAGGACAGATTTACAAGCAAGAGAGGGCCAGAAAAAGCTGATGTGCAAAGGCGTCCCATGCATAGATGGTAATTGTGTTGATCAAAGCTACCAAACTAATGGCGAGATGATGGATTCAATATCTAAGCTTTACGCTGTGAGTAAAATGAACGTTAAGGGAGATGTTAATTTCCAGTTGTTTGCGGGTTCTGCTCAGCATTGTTCAAAGAAAGCTGGTGAATATACTAATTGCTGTTCTGTTGGAGGTAAAGGCTGGGGGCAAAGCATAGGAGCACGTTGTACTGCTGATGAAAAGCTTTTGATGGAGAATCGACGTAAAAATCTTTGTATTTATGTTGGCAAACATGAAAAACAAAATGTCGGAGTTAAAACAGTAGTAAAGCACCATTACTGTTGTTTTGGCAGCATGTTAGACAAGGTTATTCAGGAGCAGGGTAGAGCTCAACTCACAGGAAGACCGACTGGTAATTTTGGTAGTGGTGGCAACCCTAATTGTAACGGACTAACACTTGCTGAAATAGAGAGAATTAATTTTGATCAGTTAGATTTCTCTGAGTTTATTGAAGATTTTAAAGTTAAGTTTTTTGGTAAAAATAGATCACTAAATACTGGCGACATAACTTCAAGAGTTGAAGGCTCATTATCTAGTATCAAAAAAGGTGATGATAATCCGAATAACAAAAGTAATAATTTATCTGGCTGGAGCACTAAGCCTGGTAGTGATATATGGGCGGTAGAAGAGGAAGAGAGATTAGAATTAGCTAAGCATCAAAGAGCAACGAACTTAAGTAGTCAAAGTAGAATTATCAAAGAGAAGGAATTAGGAAAGCTGAATAAGGAGTTAAATGCTGGTCATGCTAAATGTGGAAACACCTGCGCTGGTAGAGTGAAGTTATTACAGAAGATTCAGGTGATTGAACAAGATCTAGCAAATGGTAATTATTGAGATGAGAGATTTTATGATTAGATTATTAATATTACTTTTGCTAGTTCCAAGCTTAGCTCAAGCCAGTAGTTTTTTTGATCAGCGTTATCGTGGGTGGCTGTGGTTTGAAGATAAAATAAAAACCAGGACCAAACAAAATCCTGCATTTACAGAAAACCAAATGCAATCTGAATTTATCACGCCAGAAGATGCAAGGGCGGAGGTAGAGCAATTTGCTAAAGAGTTAGAGGACGCTAAATACGTTATGCTAGCCCGTCCAAGTCCGAAGAATGTTAAAACCTATAAAGACAAAGAAGCTCATATGTGGAAATCTGCGCAAAAATTGCAGGAATCGTGGGATATGGCAAATTTCTTATATCCTGAGCATCAAAATCTTATTGAAGAGCCCAACAATGTCCATGCGGTAAAACTCAAACGTGAAGTTGATCGAGATAATTCATTGCAGCTCATTCATAACCTGGCAAAAGAGTTTGACTTAGTCTTGTTTTTCAAAGGTTCATGTAAATATTGTAAGGCATTTGAGCCTGTACTGAAATCTTTTGGTGAAACCTATGAATTTAAGATTGAGGCAGTAACAATGGATAATACTGAGTCTGAGTATTTTCGCACAGTCAGCATGCCACGTCTAGTTAAAGATTTAGGTATAGATGCTGCTCCTACATTAGTTGCAGTGAGTAAAGACGGTAAAACTGCATTCGAGTTAATTAAAGGTTACGCGGCAATTAGTGAGTTAGAAGAATATACGATCAGAGCTGCGAAGCATTTAGCAACAACTAAACAAACTCAGCAATCAAAGAAAAAGAGATTCAGATGAAAAATATAATTGATTTTAAAAGAAGGTGCGTTTCTTTAGCAATAATACTTTGTTTAATATGCAGTGCTTTGCCTTTCAAGAGTCTTGCAGGGATTGATGCTTTAGTAAAATACGCTTCTCCAGATGGTGCTATGAGTAATGTAAATAAGGCTACTATTATTAAAGATCAGCAAGGTGGTTATATGACTGGTGGTTCTATACTACTGCGTGGTCCACGACCAAAAACTCTGCAGCCTCTGGTAGTACAAACTCCTAAGTTTGCTTTTGATGCATGTACTGGCTCAGCTGATTTTAGATTTGGTGGGCTTTCTTATGTAGGGTCTGCAGAGTTTGGCAGGTTTATGAAATCCTTGGCTACCACAAGTGGTAGTTATGCTATTAAAATGTTAATCAAAACGCAATGTCCCCAATGTGAGAATATCATGGCTGATTTAGAAGCGGTTGCTAGGGATATTAATGGATTAATGATAGATCAATGTGCTGCTGGTCAAGCAATTGCTCAGGGTACTTTATCAATGCTTGGTGCTGGTAATCAACAAAAATGTATGATGCAGTCTAATGCTTCACGGCAATCCAAAGATATGTTTGAAGCTTCTGAAAAATGTAAAAGTGATCCAGATAGATATGGCACAAATGGAGAAGATGATGAGCTTAAATCGCTTTTAGGAGATAAATTTAATCTAGTTTGGAAATCAATAGGTAGTGGTGGTCTTGGGGATAGAGATTTCAAAGAACTAATAATGAGCGTCAGTGGTACTATTATAGGGCAGAAAGTAGATGGCAGTTATCAGTTTACTAATAAACCCTCATTAGTGCTCAAGGAGCAGCTACTAGAGAAATATATTGGGATCGGAGATGGATCTAGCTCAGGCGGATCTAAGGTGAAATTATATAGCTGTGATGATGAAAGAAAATGTTTAAATCCAACAGAAGTCGAAATTACCTTGTCACACAATGAAACTTTATACGGCAATGTTAGGCGTATAATTCGGAGTTTAGAAAATAAGATAGCTGGAGGAGTAGGCCGTGGTGGCCATATCGATCAGCAAGGTTTAACGGATGAAGAAGCTGGTTTAGTTGCATTTTCATCAATTCCGCTAATAAATCTGATTGAAAACGAACTAATTAGTAAAGCAAGAACTGAAGATCTAACTGTAAGACTTCCAGAAGTGATCGAAGTGATTTGTTATGATGTGATTACTAATTTCCTCGACATGATGGTAACTAAAGCGCAAGCCGCGGTCAAAACTTTAGAATATGCGCAATTAGACTCGGTGGTGATTGGTAAGTTTGAGCAAGATGCTGATCAGGTTAAAAGTTATTTGAGAGATGCTAAGTTTGGTGCGTTTCAGCGCTTGCAAATCACTATGCAAGTAAAAGAAAGACTTGAACAGCAAGAAAAGGTTTTTGAAGCTGGTTTTAATAGGTTCATGACTCACAACATAAGATAAATCATAAACACAATGATATTAAAGAAGGTATTAAAATGATAAATCTAACGATACATACATATGGCTATATAGACGCGATGTACTATGTCTTAAATGGCATTGCCATGTTAACTAATGGTCCATTCTCAGATATGTTAATTAAAACCATGTGTTTGCTTAGTACTTGTTACTACGGTTTGAAGATGGCTTACAGCGGCAGTAGTGGCCAATACAAACAGCATTTAGCTAGTATCTTTGGCATGCTTTTGTTAGTGAATGTTGCGTTGCTTCAAAAGACTAAAATGCTAATTCACGACCATGTAACCAAAGAACAGATGATAGTAGAGAATTTACCTTATGGTTTTGCGGTGCCTGTTGGGCTTATGGAGAGTTTTGGTGATTTACTAACTGTTGGATTTGAACAAGCGTTTCAGGTGCAGAATTCAACATCTTCGAATTATAGAGATTATGGTATGGTCTTTGGTGCGAGGCTGATTCAAGAATCTAGAAACTGGCGGATTAATAATCCTGAATTTATTGAAAATATGGATAATTTTCTTAGGCGTTGTGTCATCAGAGAAGCGATGATTGGTACTAAATATACTCCTCAAGATCTACTTATTAGTAAT
>CAYTBU010000012.1:0-23654 GCA_964436105.1 uncultured Rickettsiaceae bacterium
GAGGCGTTTTCGCTGCTTTCTTTTTTTGGGGGCTTGTTCCCTTTATCTGTTTTATCCTCTGTCTGTGCCGGTTTTGCTCTGGTGGTAAAGATTTTTTCAACAAAACCCAAACTACTAGCCTCGGCGGACATGGCGGTGGAAGTCATCAAAATAACTGAAAGGGATAGTTTTGAAATAGATATTACTGACTTATTAACCAAATGTCTGTTTCTACTCATAACGCTTTTAACTCCTTGTGTTTAGTCGGTTTTGGTAACTTTTTTTCTATCTTTATTACTAAGAAGATAAATTAAAAATTATCATTTTGCAACAACTATTTGTATCTAGCAAGGTTTGGCTGTGGATTTCACGCGGAATTTTGCTCGCATTATAACGTGATAGCTGTTATAATGTGGAAGATATTTAAATAATAATTAGGTGCTCTAATGCCTTATAATATTAATGTTCCAGCCTTTATAACTCTCGTGATATATCCATTATTTCTTGCCCTTTTACTGGTATATTATTGTTTTCATAATTCTTTGGGGTGGTTTGAGTTTGGGTTTTTGGTAGCTGGATATTATGGCGCTCAAATGGCGGTATGCGTTGGACTGCATCGCTTGTGGTCTCATAATGCTTTTCAAACTAATAAATATGTTGAATTTGTTTTGGTAATGTTAACTGCCGGAGCATTGCAGGGGCCAGTACTTGCATGGGCATCTGATCATTATAAACATCATAGTTTTACTGATAAAGATCAGGATCCTCATACTCCACTTAAGTATAAAAGTCGTATTAAGGGTTTTTTATGGGCGCACATGGGGTGGATGCTTTTTGGGGAAGATCGTTACAAACATATAGACCGAGTAACAATAGTAAAATTAGGGCGTAATAAATTGCTCAGATGGCAGTTAAAATATTATTGGAAATTAGCCATTCTAATGAATGCTCTTGTGCCAGCTGTTTTAGGGCTTATGGTTGGCGGTACGATGCATAATGCTTTTGCAGGGTTTTTGTTCTTAGGAGTAGGACGCGCTCTTCAGCAGCAAGCAACATTTTGCGTTAATTCGCTATGCCATTTTATGGGTAATAGGAAATATTATAAAGGCACAGCAAGGGATATTTGGTGGATGGCCATTTTTTTACTCGGCGAGAATTGGCATAATTTCCATCATGCATTTCCTTCGGATTATCGAAATGGTTCTCGGTGGTATCATATGGATATCAATAAATGGATTATTTATACACTTAGTAAACTCGGTCTTGCTCACTCTCTTGATAGAACTGCAGAAGTTAGGGTACAAGCAAAAATGCGAGAAACTAGCTTGTATTTTATATCTTTGCGCCAAGAAAAGCTTAATAATTTAACTGATAAAGCCAGTGATCTGCTTAAAGCTATGCAGAATAAACTTACTGAACTGGATTCTTCTAAAGTAATGTTGCAGAAGCGGTTTGCACAATCTTTGGTTGAGGTTAATCATTCCTTGGAATCTATCTTTGATAAACTAAAAGAAGCCTTAAATTTATCAGATGCGCCATCAGAGAAGTGGCTGCAAGCAGTCGCAGATCAGTTGCAAGAGCTTGAAAATAAGGTTTCTAAGCTTTACAGAGTGCTTGCTTGAAGCTATTTATAGCTTTTGGGAGTAAAAGATACTTAAAGTTTGCATAAAATCGTTGTTTTTCTTATATCAGTATTGACAATATTAAGCGCTATAGTTAGGTTAGATGCTTTATTGCTTTGGGAAAAATTATGACTTCAAATAAATCAGCTAATCAACTATCCTCTATCACTCTACAAGAAGTGCAAGAGCATTATATGGATTATCCATATCCATATAGGAATCCTGAAGATGAAAAGCAAAGGCTTCTTCAATTAATGGGTGAATCTTTGGGGGAGCTCAATCATCATTTATATAAAGGCAAAAAGTCTTTTAAAAAAGGATTTAGAGTTCTGATTGCAGGTGGTGGCACTGGTGATTCTTCAACATTTTTAGGAGAGCAGTTAAAGGATACTGATGCTGAGATTGTTTATTTAGATTTTAGCAAAAACAGTATGGAAATAGCTAAAAAACGTGCAGAAATTAGAGGTTTAAAAAATATTACTTGGATTAATGATAGTATATTAAATATTCCAAAATTAAAGTTGGGTAAATTTGATTATATTAATTGCTCTGGTGTGTTGCATCATTTAGCTTCTCCGCCAGAAGGTCTGAAGATCCTTCAAGAAAGCCTAAAAGATGATGGCGGCATGTGCGTGATGGTCTATGCAAAATACGGTCGTACCGGTGTCTACCAGGTGCAAGAGTTAATGCGTATGGTTAATGAGGGAGTGACTAATAGAGCTGAAGAAGTATCCAATGGTAATATTTTAGTAAAAGCTTTGCCCGCCACTAATTGGTATGTCAGGGGGCAAGAGTTATTAGCAGATCATCTGATTTTTGGTGATATTGGACTTTATGATATGTTTTTACATAAGCAAGATAGAGCTTATTCTGTGCCAGAATTATATGAGTTTATTACCGATGCAGGTCTGAATTTTATCGAATTTTTTGATATTAAAGATAGATTAGCTCTTAGAGTTGAAAACTATATTAAAGATGCGGCATTATTACAAAAAATACAGAAAATGGATAAAATGCAGCAACAGGCAATCTGTGAACTAATATGTGGCACTGTGATCAAGCATTCTGTCTATTTATCTAAAAAGAAAGATGTTACTGCAACTTTTGATGATTTAAATAATGTTCCATATTTTTACGCCGTAGATAATATTGCTCAAAATGCATATGATCATTTTAGTAAGCAGCTCTATGCAGAGGGGAGTGCTGTACAAATTACGGTAAATAATCCCTGGCTTAAAAATGCTAATATCACCATTCCAGTATCAAAATATACAAAATATCTTTTCAAAAATATGATCGGGGAATCTCGTAGTTTAAAAGAAATTTTTGATGGAGTTAGGTTAGATTCAGGTGATGATGTTAAAGATGAACGTTTAGTAGATGAAGTAAAGCGAGTCTTTCATCCATTCTTACTAGCAGGGATTCTTTTGCTAAAAGATAAATCGTTGTTATAATCTTTTATCACTGGAAGAGCTTGAGGGAATAGACGTGATTTTTGCTATCTTGTTGTGAAGTTCTTTTAGATAAACTGAGTCTTTAGGGAAATGTGTTGTTATAATAAGAAGCGCTTCTTCATAGCAATTAAGCGCTTTTTGTTTGTAGGTCTTGAGTTCACTTTCTGTGATGTTACTACTTAAATAAGCAATCTTTTTAATGTATAAATCACCCAATAATTCTAATGCTTTATGGCGCGCTGGAGTGTTGTGAGTTCTAAGAATTTCTAGAGTTGGAATAATTAATTTTTCTGCTTCAGAAAAATTGTTTTGTAATAATTCTACTTCTCCTAAACGAATAATCGACCAACTAGTTTGTGTATGATTATTGCCAAAGTTGCGCTCATGTATAATTCTACTGCGTGTTAACAATTCTCGTGCAGTTTTATACTCTCCTAATTTTAGATTATTGATACCTAGATGTAGGAGCGTCCAAGCGGTTTGAATATGCTCCTTACCAAAGTGTTGTTCAGTAAGTTTTAATGAACGCTCTAATATAGGCTGCGCTTCGTTATATTTGCCTATGGTAGCATATGATACACCTAGTGGATTAAGGACCCAGATAGTCTCAATATTATCTTTATCGAAGTCTGTGTATAAAGGCATTAGCTCGTTGATGGATTGCAGTGCTTTGTCATGTAATCCAATCGCGGCATAAGCTTCGGATAAGTTAGTAAATGATCGTCCGATGCCAACTTGATTATCTGGGTGTTCTTTAGCTATTTTTGCACTTTCTAAGAACATTGCTATAGCTTCTTTATATTCGCCAAGTAGTCGATGTATCAATCCTAGACACGCTAGAGAGCGAGCATGCTGCATATGGTACTCTGGATATTTTTTTGAAATATTCATGCTTTGTATTAATAACCTTTTAGCCTCTTTATAATCGCCTATTCGACGTATCGCCATAGCTAGAAAGAGCGTAGTTCTTGCGGGGTCAATATGATCAGTGCCATAATATTTTTGTAGTTTTTGTAAACTGATTTCTAGATGCTGTTTTGATTTTAGATCGAATCCTAGGTAATAGTAGATATAACCGATAGCATTTTCTACTAATATTTTTGTTTCTTCGGTAAGTAAATTAGTATGCATTAGGAAAGTTTTTGAATGAGGGAGCATTAATCTGATTTTGGGTGAATCTTCGTTGTCCACCAGATCTGAAACATAAGACCAGAATATTTTTCCTATTGGATTAATAAATTGTTTTTGGTTATGTTCTAAGTCAAATTTTTGCGTAAGATAGGCAAGAGAGATTGCTTGCGTGCTTCTATGTAGATTAAAGACTTCTCCTAATGGTGTCAGCGATTCTCCTGAGATGAGAGAGTATTTTTTTAAATTATATATAAAACTGTCTACAACAACATGATTTTTGTATCTATCTAGAAGATTGCGTGGAATATTTTGTGAATCTAGCATAGCAATAAAGAGTAGTAAGTCTTTGAAATCTTGGTGGCTAGAAATTAGATGTTCAAGAGATAAAGTAATGATTTTATATCGAGTTTGATTATAATCTCCGGTTTCGTTAAGTAAAAGAGATTGGATATTATCAAAATCATTACTGTTATTATTTAGGTCAATAATATATTGAGCGCAAGAAGTGTCAGTGGCTTTGATATAATAAGCTGCAATTGATACGTCTAGAGGAAATGGGGGAATGTTATTAAGTAAATTTGATATATGTTCTGGGTTAAATGCCTTATCGCTGATAATTTTAGAAAAAAGAGATGTTTTTTGTTCGGGTGTGAGTTCTCCTATTGCTATCGTATGATTTATATATTTATGTGCGGTTATGTTGCTATCTCTAGTCGTTATGATAATTCTTCCATAGCCGCAAACATGATGATCATGAGGAATGTATTTTTGCACTTCATGTATGTTGTCCACATTATCAAAAATGAGAAACCAATTGGGGTATAAAATCAATCTTTGTTTTACAAATAAAATTATTTTATTAATACGTTCATTTGGCGTTTGAATGGCTTTAATTTCTTGGAGTAGTTCTTGATCGCTCTCTGTTTGCGCTAAACCTTCTGCGAGTTTTACAAAAGACTCTATAAGAGTGATTTTGGTTTCGGCATTAATTTCCCAGACTAGGTCAGTTGTTTGTTTGGCAGCATATAGGCGTGCTATAGTAGTTTTTCCGGCCCCTCCTTGCCCTATTAGAGCAATGGTTTGGATGTTGCGATTATTATGAAAATTATTATCTATTGTTTGTAAAATGCTATCTCTTTGTAGTAGGACTGAAGGAACAGGAATCATTAAATCAGAATGAAGCAATGATAAATTAGGGGAGGAGGTATGCTTATTATATAAAAATATTCCATTTATAATAGAGGCTAGTATTACTAGGAGAGTAGTGACGTATAATGTTTTTTTATTTAAGCTTCTTGGCTTATGATTGCTGTCTGTTTTTAATGTTTGCGATTTGGTCTCACGGATCTGCTCTTTATCAAAAAGAGTTAACTCTTTAGTGACGAGTGTGAGTTCTATAGGGGAGATATTTTCTTCTAAGCTTGGACATATTTTATTAATTATGTTTAAAAATAGATGGTAATGGTTAGGATAATTTTTTAATTTAATCTGCTTAAGATTGTTCATATCCTCTGCTGGCTCGTCATCCAATAAAAATAAGTGCTGCTCAGACATTGGGGTGTTTTTAATATGATCATATTGGTTTATTTTGTCTGATTCGGATAGATGAATGATGAATTCACTGGATGTAAGATCATGGGTAGAGCTAGATGATCGTTCTGTAATAGTGGTGTGAATATTTGCAATATTGCAATAAGATTGCAGAGAGAGTAAAAGTTCATTATTTTTGCTATTGCTGCGCTCGTCAATTAGGTAAATTTTCGTGATATATTTTGATATTTGCGAGGTTAGTTTTTCTACGCTTTCTATAAAGATTTTTTGTATCATGAGCGATAGATAATAATGATGAATTATTTGGTGTTTATCAGATTTTTCAATGAATTCTAATATTTGAGCTCGTGCATTACTATCAATCTTGCGCCTAATGTTTACTATATGAGTATTGACAGTTTGTAGTTCTAATTTTTTATTATGCGTAGATAAGAAAGAGGCAATAGATTGAGGGGTTTTGCCAGCTACTATACATGAGATTATATCGATTTCTCTGGGGGTGAATTTGATACCATTTATTATACTTAAATATTTTGCATAGAGGTCTGTTGGTTTTAAATTTTTATCTAAAGTCATTGAACTTAGTCCCATTTTTTTGTGTTTAATGCTATATGATAAATTCTATTTAATCAATAATATTTGAACCTTTAGTTAAAATATTATTTTAAAATTTCAAACTTTAGATTAAAAACTGCTTGTAATAATATTAAATACTCTTTAAGCTTAATTTTTGTAGTTGGTTTAATTTAAAGGAGGTTTATTATGTTTAGTAAATTACAATTGTTTGCTTTATTATTTTTTATATGCGGTGGTATTATGAGTGTAGTATCTTCAGGTAATGATCATATTATTAGTCATAAAGAGAGTACAATTAATTTAGACAAAGAGATAGATAGGCTAAAGGCCTCTAAAAGTTTAGTTTTGCCTTTAGAGCGTGAAATTGAGCTTTTAAAACAATTGAATAGTTTCGATTTGGGGCGGTCGCTTCTTAATAGTGGTGGTGTAAATGGTTATTGGATATCCTATATAATTAATAAAGGTTTCGGTAAACATATAGATAATGAGTTGGAATATTGGATATTAAATAAGGCTCCTTTAGTAATGGCCACTCAGCAGAGGTTCGGTATATTTCAAAAATCTCTTCAACATTATTTAAAAAGTAATTCGGTGATGGCTTCAATACCATGCGGAGTGATGGATGATTTGTTAGGGCTTGATTATACTAATGTTAAAAATGTAAAGTTAATTGGAATAGATCTTGATCAGAAAGCTTTAGATTTAGCGGAAGAAAATAAGAAAAAACATCATTTGAGTGGTGTAGAGGTAGTTTTTTCCAAAGAAGATGCTTGGAAATTAAGTGCTACTAATGAATATGACCTTATTACTAGTAGTGGTTTGAATATTTATGAGCCAGATATAGACCAAATAATCGCTTTATATGCACAGTTTTGTAAAGCTTTGAAGCCCGGAGGAATTCTTATTACAAGTTTTGTGACTCCGTCGCCAAAAATTTCTAAAGATTCACCATGGAAATATTACGTTGAGTCAGATTTATTAATGCAACAAGCAGTGTTTGGTGATTTAGTGAATGCTACTTGGCAGACAAAGCAAACTATTTATATGACAGCAGAGCAAATGAAAGCGCATCTTATCAAAGCTGGGTTTGAGGTTATAGAAGTGATTTATGATAAGCAGTGTATGTTTCCAACGATAGTGGCGAGGAAGTTTTAGTCAGAGCCATCAGAGTTCTTAAATCCCAGTATGTCACAAGTATGATCATAGATCTCTTCTGATAGAGTTCTATGATCGCGTCCATTTGATTGGCAAACTTCAATTAATTTGTCCTTTTCATATCCAAGCTCTAATAGGTAGTCTATTGCTCTTTGATATAATGTGTGGTTTTCGTTGAGTGTATTTAGGGAATCAATTAATGATGTATTGTAAGAAAGTTGATGTGCCTTATGGTATGATGTAATAATTTTGTTGAAGTCGTTGAAGTTCCTGCTCTCTAATGATTGAATAAATTCTAATTCTTTATTTGGCATATGGTTAGTTATTAATGTTAATCGTCCATGGGAAAAAATTCTTCTACGTCTCCAGATATTTCCCTGTTGTCAGCAGGAGAGGTAGAGTGATCAGTCTCGTCGTCGGATAGGTGTTCCTCTAGTCCATTCTTAGACTCGCTGGCTTCTGAATGTCTTGCAAGTGTGGTGTCATTCTCATCTTCTGTGAAGCCATATCGTGCGAAAAGATTCCATCCTTTTAGTGTTTCTTTTAGAGATTCTGCGCTATATCCTATCCTATCTAGTAAGGTTAGAGCATTTTGATAGTCGCGCTTATCTTCTTTAAAGCTTAAATCAGATAAAGACGATATAATTAATATATAAGTCTTATCATAATCGGAGCTATTTTTTAGTATATCGGTTACCTTAGATTGATCGTCTTCTTCTAACGCCTGCTTTAGCTTTTCTTTGCTCATCTTATTTCCCTGTAGAGTGATGTTCAAGCCTTATAATATAGGATGGTCAAGATATCAAGCTATTACTATTCGTCATTATAAGGATTTCTGTAATTATTATTTGGTTGCTCTTTCTTAGGTGATAGAGTGTCTAATATTTTATCTGCTTTGTCTTGTAGATCTTTTTCGTCTTCATCAGCTGTATATGATGGAGTGTTTTGTAAGCAGTCCCATAATGCATCTCGGTTTAAAAGCAGCGGCGTGCAATATTTCGCCACAGCCTTTGTCTCGTTTAGATGTAGTGTTACATTTTTTAGTGCTGCTTCTAAAATTCCAGTTTTTTCTAACCCTTTAAATACCCAGAAGGTTACTATTACTGCTGGTATCATAACTACAATGTACCATTTTGATAAGATGCTATATACAAAAATACCCATGGGGTTTGCCATAATTGCTCTAATTAATAGCATCGGTGCCCGATAAATTTGACTAAAATACTCCCACATGAATCATTCCTTTATAGATTATGAATTAGAGGATAAGAGCAATGGCCTTGAAAGGCAAAAAGAAATGGTAAGAATATAACAAATAAGCTAAAAAAAAACCTACATGTTGTAAATATTACGAATTAGATAACCAGAACAAATTAAAGCAATGGGGGTGATGATGAGGGTGATGCCAATTAGAGCGCTGATTCCAATGTAATAGTTTATGGCACTATGCATGATTAAGCCTGAGATAATAAGGCCAGGCAGTATGAGCGGCACAATGATTGAAGAAATGAAATTAACATTACTACGAAAATAGCTTTCTACGCAGCTAATAAGTAAGGATAACGCGGAAATTTGAATGAATAACAAACTAGCCGATAATAGTAAGAATATCTGATGAAGTGATAGTGAATATAAAAGTGTGATGACGGGCAGGGAGGTAAGGAATGCGGCGGCGTTGCATATCAATAAAGCGCAGAATTTACTTAGTACGATTTCTGTTATATTCATTGAAAGTAGATATAGTGCAATAGACCCGTCTTCTAGATCATTTTTAATAATGGCTTTAGATGTCGCGATGCTTGATATTGGTATGCCAGCGATTAGAAAAACACAACCAAGAGTAGATAAATCTTGATTTCCTGGATAAACAAAGAGTAGGCAGAGTAAGCTTAAGATCAAGAATTGCGCATTATAAAAAATCATATTATATGACCTGTTATATACCATCATTTCATGCCATGTTATGCGTAGGAATTTATCCATGAAAATCCTCAATATCTAGCTCTATCTTGTTTTTAAATGGTAATGCATTATGCGAAGTCATAATTATAGTGCCGCCATTATTGGCTTTCGTTATAATCATATTATTTAGTAGGGTCCTATTTTCCTCATCGAGATGTGAATCTACTTCATCTAATAGCCATAAGTGTGTGTGGCACGACATTAAACGCGCTAGAGCTATTTTTTGTTTGTTACCAGCCGATAATCTATAAGCTTTTTGATTGATATTATCCATTAGCCCAAAATATTGTAGCGCGCTTAAAATCGTTATTTCTGAATTGTATAAATAAGCAAAACACTTAATATTTTCTAAAACAGTAAGATCATCTTTGACGCCAATATTATGACCTATATAATGAGCGAAAGGTTTTTGAAATTGGTCCATATGATATTGTTTTTTGCCAAAATTTACCGTTCCAGCTTGTGGCTCTTGTAGTCCGCAGAGGATTTTTAGTAAGCTAGTTTTACCAGATCCATTAGAGCCCTTTAAATGAGTGATGGAGCCGGGCATAAGAGTGATGCCTAGATTTTTAAAGATAGTTTTATCTTGGGTTTTAAAGGTAATATTATCCGCGGTAATTATTGGCATATTTTCAAGGGATATAATCAAATTCTGAGCTAATCATAGTATGATTATAAAAAAGGCGCAAGTGAGATAGAATTTTCTCTCTAAAAGTTGAAAAACATTGTGCTTTATGATTATTGTTGGTAACTTATTACAATATAAAACATTCTATATTTCTTAGATTGCAGGAGTTACGATGAAAAATATTAGTAAAGATAGTTTACAAGTCCTATCCAGCCTTTCTGTGGGCGCGAAACAATATCAATATTTTGCTCTAGAGAAAGCAGCAAAGAAGCTTGGGTTTGATCTTGCTCTTTTGCCTTATTCGATGCGTGTGTTGTTTGAGAATACTCTACGTACTGAAGATGGTATTGGTAATACAGCTGATAGCTTAAAGGCATTTGCGGATTGGGTAAAAAACAAAGGTAAGTCTGATCATGAAGTTGCTTTTGCTCCGGCGAGGGTTTTAATGCAGGATTTTACGGGCGTGCCCGCTGTAGTTGACCTTGCTGCTATGCGCGATGCGATGACCAAGCTCGGTGGAGATCCGTTAAAAATTAATCCTCTGATTCCGGTTGATCTTGTAATTGACCATTCCGTGCAAGTTGATTTTGCTGGAGATGCTGATGCTTTCTTAAAAAATGTATCTATCGAGATGGATCGTAATAAAGAGCGTTATGAATTTTTACGCTGGGGGCAGGAAGCTTTTAAAAATTTCAGAGTAGTTCCGCCTGGCACTGGCATATGCCATCAGGTTAATTTGGAATATCTATCTGGGGTAGTGTGGACGGATGGCGATATGGCCTATCCCGATAGTTTAGTTGGTACTGATAGTCATACGACCATGGTCAATGGTCTTTCTGTTCTAGGGTGGGGTGTTGGTGGCATTGAAGCTGAAGCTGCCATGCTTGGTCAGTCCCTACCTATGATTTTACCAGAAGTAATTGGTGTTAGGATAAGTGGCGCGGTGCCTGGGGGCATTACTGCAACAGATATCGTCCTAACCGTTACTCAAATGCTTAGAGCCAAGGGGGTGGTTGGTAAATTTGTTGAGTTTTTTGGCCCTAGTTTGGTAAGCCTAACTTTAGCAGATAGAGCTACCATTGCAAATATGGCGCCTGAATATGGCGCAACATGTGGCTTTTTTCCTATTGATGGCGAAACAATTAAATATTTGGAGCTTACTGCGCGCGCGCCTGATCGTATAGCTTTAGTGGAGGCTTATGCGAAAGAGCAGAAATTATGGCTTGGTGATAAGGAGCCTTTATATACTGAGGTGTTAGATCTTAATTTGTCCACTTTGCGTCCTTCAATTGCTGGCCCAAAACGCCCACAAGATTTAGTGTTCTTGAGTGATGCTTCTAAGGAGTTTACGAAGAATATTAGTTCTAATAATAGTGGCTCAAGTGCGGTAGTAAAAAATGGTGATGTGGTAATAGCTGCGATTACAAGCTGTACGAATACTTCTAATCCATCTGTGATGATAGCAGCAGGATTAGTGGCTAAAAAAGCCTTTGATCTCGGCCTAGAAGTAAAACCATGGGTGAAGACTTCTTTAGCTCCAGGTTCTAAAGTGGTAACAGAATATCTAGAAAAAAGTGGACTCGATATATATTTAAACAAACAGGGTTTTAACTTAGTAGGCTATGGCTGTACTACTTGTATTGGTAATTCAGGGCCACTTAATGCAGAAATTGAAGCTGCGATTACTAAAAATGACCTAACAGTAGTCTCAGTATTATCTGGCAATAGAAACTTTGAAGGACGGGTGCATCCTTTGACTAAGGCCAATTACTTAGCCTCTCCTCCACTCGTTGTTGCATATGCTTTATTTGGTACTATGACTCGTGATATTACGACAGAAATATTAGGACATGATAAAGATGGTAATGCGGTTTACTTTAAAGATATTTGGCCGTCTAATGCTGAAATTGTAGAAATGGTGAATAGGGTAGTAAAATCTGATTTGTTCAAGGTTAAATATAATGATGTATTTGCTGGGGATGATGCTTGGAAGAAGATAGAAATTGTTAAGAGTCCAACTTATAAATGGGATTCATCTAGTACTTATATCAATAATCCTCCATATTTTGTAGGGATGAGGCCAGAGACTACCAGTTTTGCTGATGTCAAAGATGCCAAAATTCTTGCTTTATTTGGTGATTCAATTACGACTGATCATATTTCTCCCGCTGGGAATATTAGCAAAACTAGTCCTGCGGCTAAATATTTAATAGAGCGAGGCGTAGCGCAGAGTGATTTTAACTCTTACGGTGCACGTAGAGGCAATCATGAAGTAATGATGCGGGGTACTTTTGCGAATATTCGTATTAAAAATGAGATCTGCGCTGGAATAGAAGGTGGAGTAACTAAAATACCTTCCGGCGAGCAAATGAGTATTTATGATGCAGCAATGTATTATAAGCAAAGTAACGTACCATTAGTGATTTTTGCTGGCAAGGAATATGGTACTGGTTCTTCCCGTGATTGGGCGGCAAAGGGTACTTTGCTTCTTGGCGTGCGTGCTGTGATTGCTGAGAGTTTTGAGCGAATCCATCGTTCTAATCTAGTTGGTATGGGTGTTATGCCGCTGAAGTTTACTGATGGTGCAACCCGTAAATCTTTAAATCTTGATGGTAGTGAGACTATCGATATAGCGGGCTTATCTGATATTACGCCTTATAAACAAATTGAGGCTCTGATTAAGAAGGCCGGGGTGCCAGATCGTAAGATTACGCTAGAAGCTCAGATCTTCACTAAGAACGAAGTGGAATACATCGCTCATGGTGGAATCCTACAGAGAGTGATTAGAAGTTTTCATTGAACATTAATTACGTCAAACGAGGCGCTTTTTAGCGCCGTGGTTATCCAGTTAGATAGTCAGTTTGATTATCTAGATAGCTATCCCAGCTATAGTTGTAAGTAAATTCACTAAGATGGCCACGTCGGCCTGAATGGCCTCCTCGCCATGACGAGAGGTTGAACGTCGTTTATAGCTTCTCGAAGGTGACGAAATAGATCACCTATACAATTGCATCACCACCAACCCAATAATCGAGAAGAATACGTCAGCGAAATAGATATAGAGGCTGTTTCTGCTGATCATTCTAAGGTTAATGCCAGTAGGTGATAGGTGATTCATGCTGTGTATCAAATAACCTTCAAGCATCATGAGCGATGCAACGATTATTTGGTTCATAGTACTAAAATGGAAATAATCTGGCTGCAGAGTGAATAATATAGAGGCTATTGTAATCGTGCTCATAAGTGCTAATGATCGGAGTTTTAGTTTGTAGCAACGTCCTACCAGAATGAAAGCTAAGGCTAATGATCCATATTCGAGGTACTCACTAGTGATTGGTATGAGCGCGATTAATATGATTATTTTAATCCATATATTACTTTTAGCATTGCGATCACATTTATCCATAAAATATAAGCACCATTGCCCTATATACATTACAAGTAACATATTTAGAGATAATATATTAAAACTTCCCCATAGCATTAATGTGAGGATTGCCCCAAGGATTGCTAATATATGCCGAGGCCCTTTGTAATTATAACCAACAAAGAAGCAAAAGATTGGCATTGCAAATCTACCAACGGCTCGCAAAATTTGATATTTAGGAAAGAAATATAGTCCTAGATGATCTAATATTACTGCTATTATTGCAATTGTTTTTAGTAAATCTTGATAATTTGAGGTTTGATTATTTTGCATTTTTATATCTCATTAAATCTTTTGTGATTGTACCTGAAATCACACCACAGCTAAAATAGATTGTTGCTCCGAGAGTAATAAAGCCCATGAGGTATAGAATTTGTAGCATAGTGGTGGTGCTATAAAAAGAAGCAGTCGCTATATTTAGTATCATGGCGACTGCTGCGGCCATGATGAGTGAAGAGATGAATATTTTCGTGATGAATAATTTTGTACCAGTGGTGATTCTAAATAAACCATTTTTATGAGTTGATTTGATTAATAGATATAGATAGAACCAGGCAGCGATTGAAGATCCTAGAGCTATTCCAATATGCCCAATAAATTGCATTAATATGAGATTTAGAGTGCTATTAACTATAAGACCATAAATAGTCAGCTTCATTGGTGTTTTGGTATCGCAATTAGCATAAAATATCGGAGTAAAGATTTTTGCTAGGATGAACGCAGGCAGGCCAAGAGCAAAGGCAGCAAGTGCATCGGCTGTTTTAACGGTATCTTCGGCAGTAAAGGCACCACGCTCATAGATTAAATAGATAATTGGGTCAGCTAGTGCCATGATGCCCAGTGCGCAGGGAAGAGATAAGAATAGGGCAAACTTAATAGCATTATTTTGAGTTTTATCTATTTGAGCTAGGTCGTTAGTTTTATATAATTTAGATAGTTTTGGTAATAACACTGTGCCAAAGGCAGTGCCTATTATTGATAATGGAAATTGATAAATCCTCTCAGCATAGGATAATATCGACACCGCCCCTGGTATGAAGCTTGCAATTGATTGAGAGATAAAGATACTAATCTGCGCAGATCCTGAGCTAATAGTTGCTGGTACCATCATTCTTAGTAGCTTATTGATATCTTTATCTGGGGTTAGTACGTCAGGGGTGGATCTAATATGAAGATTTGCATATTTTCCTGCTATAATCATGAAAGCTATCTGTAAAATACCACCAATAATGATAGAATAGCTAATTGCAATAGCATCGGACATATAGCTACTAAGGCCCATAGTGCCAAAAATAACAGCAATGTTAAGTAAGATAGGAGCAAAGGAAAAAGATGCAAAACGTCCTATCGAATTGAGCATTCCACCAATAAAAGAGGCAATAGAAATAAACAATAAATATGGCATGGTAATGCGGCATAATAATATTGTTAAATCAAATTTCTCTGGTTGGTCATGAAAGCCGGGTGCCATAATGATCATTAATTCGGGCATGAAATATTGCATCATCAAAATTACGCAGATTAACGTGATGATTAGTAGCCAAAATACTTTGCTTGCGAATTTTTCAGCACTCTTTTGTGATTCTAGTAATTTACTGCTAAAAATAGGAACAAAGACTGAGGCAAGGGCGCCTTCAGCGAAAATACGTCTAAAAAGATTTGGTAGTTTGAATGCCACATTGACACTATCTGCTATTGGTCCGGAGCCAAAGAGGTTCGAAACGAAAATTTCACGAGCCATGCCCAAAATGCGCGATAGAAGAGTATAGAAAGCGACGATAAATCCTGAACGTAGCACAGAAGAGAGCTCATAATATGTTACTTCGTGTATACGATATAGGGCGAGCAAATACAAGTATAAATGTACTTGACTAATGTAGTTTTAGTCTCTAAGTTGTAATTCCAGCCGGTTATAAATATTAAGGTTGGAAAATGTCTCAAAATATCACTGTCACAAAACAGACTCTCGCTACAAAAATACTCGATTATATATGGCCTATCGCAAGGCATGAATTACCAAAATTTCTTTCTATTACGCTTCTTATGTTTTGTATTTTATTCATACAAAATCTGATCAGAGCGACAAAAGATAGTATCGTTAATACCATGATTGGTACCGAGATTATTGCTTTCCTAAAATTCTGGGGTGTGCTTCCTGGTGCTTTTCTAATGACAATAATTTATGTAAAGCTCGTTGGAATAATGAAGGCGGAGAAGATTTTCTATGTTATTATGTCGTCCTTTCTCTTATTCTTTGCGTTTTTTGGTTTTGTTGTTTTTCCTTATCATGAAGCTTTGCATTTAAGTCCTGAGTTATCAGCTAATTTGATTGCTCAATTACCGAATTTTAAATGGTTTATTTTGCTCCTGTCGAAATGGGGATTTTCTTTATTTTATATTATTGCTGAACTCTGGCCTAATGCAGTATTTGCTTTGTTGTTCTGGCAGTTCGTCAATAAAATCACCAATGTTGATGAGTCGAAAAGGTTTTTCATTTTATTTGGGCTTCTTGGCCAAACTGGTCTATATATTTCTGGTAAGTTTTTAGAAAATCTTCCAAGAATCAGTGACTATTTTATTGGTCGTTATAACCTGAGTTCTGATGATATTTCAGTTGAGCTGACAATATCGGTTGTAACTTTCTTTGGTATTGGGGCTCTAGCTACATTTTGGATGCTTAATAATAAGGTGCTTGATAAAGGCGCGGCAGATGTTAAGTTTACTGTTAAACAAAAACAGATGTCTATTATGGAAAGCCTGCAAATGGTGATGAGCTCACGTTATATAAGGCTTATTGCTACTTTGTTGATTTGCTATGGTATCGCTATTAACCTGGTTGAAAGTCCATGGAAAAAGCAAGCGGCACT
This sequence comes from uncultured Rickettsiaceae bacterium, assembly GCA_964436105.1. Taxonomy (GTDB): domain Bacteria; phylum Pseudomonadota; class Alphaproteobacteria; order Rickettsiales; family Rickettsiaceae; genus JAGOJE01. The sequence continues at coordinate 16,353 of CAYTBU010000012.1, forward strand.
TTTATATCCAACGCGATCTGCTTATTATGCTTTTGTGGGCAGTTATTTGAGTTATACCGGTATCTTTACAATCTTATTTGTACTACTGGGGTCAAATATTGTGCGTCGTTTAGGGTGGTTCTACGCTGCTATTATAACGCCAATAATGGTCTTTGTTACCGGGGGGTTATTCTTTGCTGTATCTAATTTTTCGAATTTCTCAGCGTTCGTTGTGTTGAGCTTTGCTTTAACTGATCCAGCAACGATAGCGATTATAATTGGGGCAATCAATAATGTGCTGAGTAAATCAAGCAAATATACATTGTTTGATTCTACTAAAGAAATGTCTTATGTGCCTCTGCCAGATGAACTTAAAAGCAAGGGTAAAGCGGCGGCGGATGTCGTCGGTACTAAGCTTGGTAAGTCGATGAGCGCATTGTTGCAATCGATTATTTTTATGATTTTCCCCCACGCTACTTACCAATCCATTTCAGGATATTTAATGGTAGTATTTACTGTCATTTGTATAGTTTGGATCTGGGCGGTCGTGCAGCTTGGTAAGGAATATAATGCAGTGCTGGCCAAAAATGTTAAATAGATCTTTTTCTCGTCGTATTGGAAAATCTTTATCACCTTTACAACAAAGTTTACTCGGAGAAGATCTACCAAAGTGTTTGCTAGATCCTTTAGCTTTGCCAAAATATGATCGCTATATTGCAGAAATTGGCATTGGGATGGCCGATCATTTTGTGGCCAAGGCAGCGCTTGATCCATCAACATTATATATTGGTTTTGAGCCTTATTTGAATGGCGTTGCTAATGCAATTAAATTAGCGAAAGATGCTGAAGCTGGCAACCTTCTTTTGTGGCCAGATGATATGGATTTAGTTTTTGATCAATTGCCCAATGATCTACTCAGTGAAATTTACATTCTCTTTCCTGATCCATGGCCAAAGCTGCGTCACCATAAACGCCGCATCATTAACCCAACAAGGTTAAAACTCTTTACGTCTAAATTAAAAGCAAATGGCAGGCTATATTTCGCGTCTGATATTGCGCATTATTTTAATTCAGCGCAGGAAATTATTGGTTCTACCGGTCTGTTTAAAGAAATTTATAGTGGCCCACTGTCATTTGAGAATTATATTAAAACTCGCTATCACCTAAAAGCAGAAGAAGAGAATAGAGCTCCGCAGTTTTTATGTGTAGAGAAGAGGTGAGGTGGCGGAAATGGACCACGGGGTGTAAGCCTTGATATAAAGGAAGTACGTGATGTCGTCATGGCGAGCGAAGCGTCGCCATCCAGTTTTTTTATTGTTTCTGGATCATTACGGCGCGAATACGCGCCTCATGATGACGAAATAGTGAATTCCCGCCTCCCTAGGGAAAGACAACTTCTCTATATAATAGTCTGTTTTACATAGCTGCCTGGTGCTGCTTCTATTGCTTTCGTTTTACTATATGACTTTTCCTCAATCATATCGCCGCTATATTTTAATTGCCATTTAAGCCAATGTGGCCACCAAGATCCTACTGACTCTTTTGCTGATGCGCGCCATTTTGCATGAGATTCTGCGATGCTGCCCGCCCAGAAAGAATATTTCTTTTGATTTACGGGGTTAATAATGCCGGCAACATGGCCAGAAGCGGTCAGGCAGAATTCTTTTTCTCCACCAAGTAGTTGCATGCTATTATAAACACCCCTCCAAGGGGTAATATGATCATCTTTTGCTGCAAGGAAAAAGCAAGGAATATTGACTGAGCTTAAATCAATTTTTTCTTGTAACATAGTGACTTTGCATGATTTTGTTAGATTATTTTCTAAATACATATTACGTAAATAGAAACTATGCATAGCCTCTGGCAGATTGGTTGGATCAGAATTCCAATATAATAAATCAAAAGGTAAGGGGCGTTTACCTAGCAAATAGTTGCTGATAAAGAACGACCAGATTAAGTCATTTGCCCTGAGTAGGCTAAAACCTCCAGCTAAATATTTGCCATCAAAGAACCCCTTATCGGACATTTCTTGTTCTATAAGGGCTATTGTATCTTCATTGATAAAGAGGCCGACTTCGCCCGCATTGCTGAAATCTAATAGAGTTGCCAGATAAGTGCTCGATGCAATATAATCCATTTTTTTTGATTTCATGACGCTTGAAGCGCATGCAAGCAATGTCCCGCCAATGCAATATCCGATAGTATTAATTTGGGGAACAGCTAATGTTTTGGTGATATATTCAGAAGCGGCAATTATGCCATCGCTCGCGTAATCTTCAAAACTCTTATGAGCAAGGCTTTTATCTGGATTAATCCAAGAAATCAGGAAAACTTGAAAATTATTATCCACCAGCCATTTTACTAGCGAATTTTCTGGTGAGAGATCAAGAATGTAATACTTATTGATCCAAGGTGGGGTGATTAATATGGGTATTTGATGGACTTTCTTTTTTGGTTCGTAATAGATTAGTTGCATAAGGTCGTTTTGCATTATGACTTTACCAGGCGTGGAAGCAATATTTTGACCTATCTTAAAAGCCATTTTATCGGTAGTCGTAATATCAAGTAATCCACGCCCGTTTTTCAGGTCTTCTAAAAAATTATCTAGACCTTTTGATATGTTGTCCCATTTACTGGCTAGAGATTCATTGATTACTTCTGGGTTGTAAAGGGGGAAGTTTGATGGGCAAAAAGCATCGGTAAATTGCCTGGTATAAAATTCTAATACTTGTTGCATCTTGGGTTCTAGAGACATCTGGCTTGTGGTTTCCTGTATCCATTCTGTCGACATGAGATAAAACTGCCTAATGAAATCAAAATATAGATTTTCATGCCAAGAGGGATGTTTAAACCTACGATCCTTATTATTATCATAAATTGGTAAATCCTGTTCTCCAACAAAGCGCATCATTGTGTTATTGAGCAGCGTTGTAAGCCTTTGGCCATATTCAATGTTATGCTGAATGAATTGTTCAGGATGCTCTATTATTTTATTGCTGGCCTCAGTCATAATGCTTTGCATTTTTTGCTGATTTAAAGCATTAATGAACTGAGTTGGCATATTATTATCTTGCATAATACGCAGCATCACTTCTTGATATTTCTCGCCTATCTGTTTGAGGTTGTTGATGATTTTATCTGCGTCGTTAAATTCATTCATCGGCTTCTATTTCTTTTAGCCACTGATCAATTTCAGATAATGCCCGGTTACTATAAAAGGCATAACGATCTGTTTTTGTCATTCTGGCGCTTGGGGGTTCGAATAAGCCAAAGTTGATATTCATTGGCTGGAAGGTTTCTTCATTTGCCCCGCCGGTAATATGATCAAGAAGAGATCCAAGGGCTGTATTTTTTGGCGGAACAATAGGTTCTTTGCCCAAAAGTTCTTGAGCGGTAAATCTGCCAGCAAGCAGGCCAGTAGCAGCGCTCTCAACATATCCTTCTACGCCGGTGATTTGCCCAGCGAATCTGATATGTGTAAATTTATTCATTTGCATCACTTTGTTTAACAATCTTGGGCTATTAATAAAGGTATTACGATGAAGGCCACCTAATCTTGCAAATTCTGCATTTTCTAGTCCGGGAATCATTCGCAGTACGTCTTGTTGGTTAGCATATTTCAATTTTGTCTGAAACCCTACAATATTATACAAAGTACCTAGCTTATTATCTTGACGTAGTTGCACAACTGCAAAGGGTCTGGTGTTTGTTCTAGGGTCGCGAAGGCCCACAGGTTTCATTGGGCCAAAAAGTAACGTCTTCTCTCCACGCTCTGCCATTACTTCAATTGGTAGGCAGCCGTTGAAATAAGGAGTGTCTTTCTCCCACTCCTTGAAGTCTGTTGTTTCAGCTCCGAGTAAAGCTTCTAGGAAAGCATAATATTGATCCTTATCCATTGGGCAGTTGATATAATCCTTGCCATCACCCCCTGGTCCAACTTTGTCATAACGTGATTGATACCAGCAGATCGAGAAGTCTATCGAATCTTTATATACGATTGGGGCAATAGCATCAAAAAAGGCTAATTGTTCTTCGCCCGTCATTGCAATGATATTTTGCGTTAATGGGTCAGAGGTTAGGGGGCCACTGGCTATTATCCATCTTCCTTCGTCTGGGACTGAGGTAATTTCTTGGCGGATAATTTCAATATTTGGATGGTTTTCTAATGTGTGTTGTACTTCTGCAGAAAAAGCATCACGATCTACGGCCAAAGCGCTGCCTGCTGGAACCATGTTATTATCAGCTGCTTTGATAATCAAAGAATTTGCGCGTCTCATTTCTTCATGAAGCAATCCAATAGCACTTGTGACATTATCGTTACGAAAAGAGTTAGAACATACTAATTCTGCGCATACATCTGTTTTATGAGCGTGAGTTTTTCGCGCGCCATCTCGCATTTCATAAATTCTTACTTTAATCCCAGCATTTGCTGCTTGAAAGGCCGCTTCACTGCCAGCAAGACCTGCTCCGATAATATTCAATGTTTTAGTCATAATTTATAATCTATTAAAGTGTTATGGGGCATTATCATAAAGACTAGAGGGGGTAAATGCCAAGAGAAAATTATATTTTTATTATAGTGAGAAAAAGTAAGATAGCTCAAGGTTCCCTGAGTAAATAATAAGTTGCCAAAGAGGGGAGGTTGCTATATAAAATTTATTATATGCTTAGTAATGATGGAGCTTTAAAAGGCTAATTATTATAAAGGTCATAAGATTATAGTGACAATTGATAAATAATCTCATGATAATTCAATTAAGCAGCCTAGCGATATATTGATGCGAACATATGGTATGATGCCCCGCCTTGTAGATGAAGGGGTTTTAAGAAATAAATTACAGTGAGAATATTCACATGATAGAAAAATTTGGAGATACAAAAAGATGGCAAAAAAAATTATTATTGATGCAACTTACCCAGGAAACACAAGGGTAGCACTGATTAATGACAAAAATATTATAGAATCAATAGAATACGAAACAGAAAACAAACAACAAATTAAAGGCAATATATATTTAGCAAAAATAGTTAGAATTGAACCTTCACTTCAAGCTGCTTTCATTGAATATGGTAGCACAAAGAATGGTTTCTTGCCCTTTAGTGAAATTCACCCCGATTATTACAACATCCCTTCAGAGGATAAAAAAAATACTGATAGTAAAGTTACTTTTAACGCAATTACTCCTCCAAAAATTACTTCTGAGGATATGGAAGAACAAGAGGGGGGGCGTGCCATAGTTACCGATGAAGAGCTCGCTGTTGATCCTGATTCATTAAAGGTAAAAGAAGAAGTTGATCTTGATTCGCCCGATGGTGAAGGAAGTGAAGCCGAGGACGCAGCAAAAGCTACTCAATATAAAATTCAAGATGTGATCAAGAAGGGTCAAGTAATTTTGGTCCAGGCCCAGAAAGATGAGCGCGGTAACAAAGGTGCTTCTTTCAGTTCTTTTATCTCTTTAGCTGGTAAATATTGCGTATTGATGCCAAATATGGCGAAACATAATGGTATTTCTCGTAGAATCTCAAGCCTTGAGGAGCGTCGTAGACTTCGTGATATTATCACTTCTTTAACTTCAGAAGATTCTGGATCATCTAGCGTTATTGTGCGTACTGATGGTATAGGCAAAACTACTTATGAAATTAAACGTGACTATGATTATTTAGCAAGATTATGGAACAGAGTGCGTGAAGCTACCATTAAGGCTAATGCTCCGGCGTTCATCCATATGGAAGAGGGAATTATTATCAAAACAATCAGAGATATGTTTGATAATTCTGTATCCGAGATTCTTCTTCAGGGCAGCGTCGCTTATAAAAGCGCATTAGATTTTATCCAAAATATTTTACCATCAGATGCTGCGAAATTAAAAGAATATAAAGCTAAAACTCCTATTTTTACTAAATTCGGTATTGAAGGGCAGCTTGCGAATCTTTATCAACCGATTAGTCATTTGCCTTCCGGTGGTTATATAGTCATTAACCCGACCGAGGCGTTGATCTCTATCGATGTTAACTCCGGTAAAGCTACGGGTGAACGTAATATCGAAGAAACTGCATTTAAAACAAATCTTGAAGCAGCTGTGGAAATTGCTCGCCAGTTAAGATTGCGTGATTTATCAGGTTTGATCGTGATCGATTTTATCGATATGTATGAGAGTAAAAATCGTAGAGCAGTAGAAAGAGAGCTTCGTCAAAACTTTAGTCGTGATCGTGCGCGCATTCAAACAGGCAACTTAAGTCCATTTGGGTTGCTTGAAATGTCAAGACAGCGTATTAAGTCTTCGTTCTTGGAGTCTAATAGTAAAATTTGTCATCATTGTAATGGTAAAGGTTTGGTGAGGGCAGATCAATCGAATGCAATGTTAATTCTGCGTACGATTGAAAATGAAATTTTCAAAAATCACGTAGATGTAGTCAATGTCTATGCTAATCTTGATGCTGTTTTATATATCATTAATACTAAGCGTCGTGAGATTTCATCGATTGAAGAAAGATATAAGACGAAACTGAACTTCTATCAAGATACTAGCGCTACAGCTGATAGTTTCTCGATAGAAAAGATCAAAACTGCAGTTGTGGAAGCAGATCTAAAAGAATATGCTATGCTTGCTCAAGAGTCTAGTTTTTCCGCGCAAGAAGATGCGCCAGATCATGCTGCTGAGCACGTGATTCAGGATAACCAGTCTACTGATGAGCCTAGAGAAGCAAAGCGTTCAAAGAAAAGGCGTCCTAATAATAGAAAAAGAGGGCCTAGAAGAGAAGAAGGCGTTCCAGTTGATGGCGCTGTGGTGGATTCAACTCAAGAGGAGAAAGCTCCAGCTCCAGCTGCGGCTCAGCCAGTGCATGATGAGGATGCATCACCAAAAATACCAAAGCCAGCAGAAGATGTTGATGGTAATGTGGAGCCGGCGCCAAGGGCTTATAAGCCTCGTCCTCGCCGTACGCGCAAAAAAATAGGCGCTCCATCCGCGCCCGTGGTTGAGGGGTAAGAATAAAAAAAGGGGCTGGAAAGCCCCTTTTTTATTTATATTTCCCCACCGTGGTGTTCTGAGTTGCCTAGAACATTAATACTAATATCATAATATTCCATGCATAAATTATCCAAAGCCTCCAGTGTTTTGTCGTTGCTTAAATCTGAAGCTTTTTCTTTATGACATGTCCATTCATAAGCTAAGTCAATTTCCATCCGTACAAAGTGTTGAAATTCCTTGTCGTCAGGGCTGTTACTACTATCATTATGATCGTAGTAATAAGGTACATCTAGTGATTCGATTAATTCTGCTTGAATAGATCGTGCTACTTCGACTGCTTTCGTGATAGACA
>CAYTBU010000013.1:0-8931 GCA_964436105.1 uncultured Rickettsiaceae bacterium
CAAATGATCTTTTTTCACCGCTACCTGCGAATGGTCTTTTCTCACCGCTACCTGCAAATGGTCTTTTCTCACCGCTACCTGCAAATGGTCTTTTCTCACCAGCGCCTGCGTATGATCTTTTCTCACCGCTACCGGCGTATGATCTGCTCTCACCAGATTCTGTTCTAGAGCTACTATTAAATGATCTTTTTGGTCTATCAGAATTGAAATTAAAATCACTATCAGACGTTCTTCTAGCACCATTTCTAGGACCAAATTTTCTTTTAGGACCATTACTTCTACGATCATCAAACTCAGGTTTTGCACCGGGATTAATGATATGACTAATCGCTGCACATTTTCTTTTATCAGAGGGGCTGATAAAGCATATAGCAGAACCTTCTGCTCCAGCTCTTGCTGTACGTCCAATACGGTGGATATAATCTTCAGGACATTGAGGTAAGTCAAAATTAATCACATGCTGTACGTGAGAAATATCTAGACCACGAGCAGCAATATCAGTCGCCACCATAATACGATATTTACAATCTCTGAATTCTTTAATCACACGCTCACGTCTGTTATGACTTAAATCGCCATGTATAGCATCCGCGCTATGATCATTCATGCGAAGTTTTTTCGCCATTCTCTCAGCGCCCATCTTGGTTTTTACAAACACAATGATAGAACCATCACGTTGTGCAAGCTGTTCATCTAAATGAGAATGCTTATCTTGTTCTGAAACAAATAATACTTCTTGTTTTAAATTCGATGTAGACTGGGTTGTTGGAATTACAGCAATACGCACTGGGTCATTTAAAAACTTTTCTGCTAGTGAAACGATATTTCTTGGCAAGGTCGCAGAAAGCAATAAAGTTTGGCGTTTTTTAGGTAAATATTTTAAAATTTGATCAATTTGTGGTGCAAAACCCATGTCAAGCATACGATCAGTTTCATCTAATACTAAGAAATGAGCATCATGTAGTTTTAAGCTTCCACGCATTAAATGATCATTAATACGACCTGGCGTACCAACGATTAAACGAGGATTAGATCTTAATTGTTGTAATTGTTTGGAGATAGAATCTCCACCTATTAACAGTGCTGTCTTAATTGTTTTTTGATTCCCTAACAAACTCCTAAGCATCACGCTAACCTGAGCCGCGAGCTCACGAGTAGGAGTAACTACTAAAGCTGATCCACTTGGGGATAAAATTAGTTTAGTAATTAATGGAATACCAAAAGCAGCTGTTTTACCAGTTCCTGTTTGAGCTGAAGCCAAAATATCTCTTCCTTCTAGTGCAGGAGGAATGACTTGTGCTTGAATTGGAGTGGGAGTATCGAATTTTAAATGCGCAAGCGCCATGATTAATTGCTCGGGCAAGCCGAACGAAGCAAAATTTTCCATAATAAACCTTTTAAAAATGAGCAAAGCTCATTTTCGCTATTTTACCGAAAATTTACTCCGCAATTATATAACTAATTTTACAATTAGTAACTAAAGTCATCTTCGCATAATTACAAAGATGACTTATGTAGATTTAGATCAACTTAAGATCATCGCTTGATGTCTTACCTTTATTAGTTACTAACTCGTAACTAACACGTTGACCTTCAGCTAGATTTCTAATCCCAGCTTGTTCTACGGCAGTAATGTGTACAAACACATCCTCGCCTTTATCATCCGGTGATATAAAACCATATCCTTTAGTTGGATTAAACCACTTCACTGTACCTTGCGGCATGTTGTTCCTCAATAATTATTATTACTAAAATAACAGCTATAAACCCATAGCTATTACATATTTATAGAGTTAGATCTTGGATGATTTGATAGACATTTCTTACAAAATCTGGCACCCTAAGGCCACGTACTTCTAGATGGACAGATTCTAAGTAAAGAAATAGTTAACTAGACACATAAGCACAGTATACACATTTTTTAGAAAAAATAAACACTAAACTTAATAATCTTTTAATTTAACACCTTAATATCAATAAAAACTTTTGTTGATATGCTATTTATATGCTATTTATAGTAAAATTTTAATAATAAATAAATGAAGCTTCTACAATTTATCAACATATTACGCAAAAATCGATGGACCCAGAATGCCATCACTTATATTTTATTAACAGCAGCAGTCATTCTTTCTGTTGTCACTTATTTTGCAATAACAAACAACAGCACTCACTATGGCCCTGATCCTAGCGTGGTTATGAGATGGATGCTTGCTGACCTCACTATATTACTTTCTCTCGCCCTAGTCCTAACTCGTCGCTTCTTTAAAATATGGTTTCGCAAAAAACAAGATACCTCCGGAGCAAAATTACAGAATAGAATCATTTTCATGTTCTGTCTTATTGCGGCCATCCCTACTCTCGTAATCTCAATATTCTCAGCATATTTCTTTAACTTTGGAATTCAGTCTTGGTTTGATCAGAAAATTAATACAGTCCTCAATAAATCAGTGCAAGTAGCGGAATCTTATATCGCCGAACATCGCATTGAGATGAAAAACACCACTTACTCCATAGCCGATGATTTAAGTAAATTACACCACCAACTATCTCGCGACCAAATGTTCTTTAACAAGATATTAGAGGGGGAAGCAGAGACCCGAACCTTAAATGAAGTAATGGTATTTCAAGCCACCACCAACACAGTGCTAGCACGATCATCATTGAGTTTTGCTTTGGCATTCACATCTATACCTAGGCATTTCATAGAACGAGCCGACAAAGGTGAAATAGTTGAAATAATATCAGACCCAACAAAAATACGAATATTACTCAAATTACCAAAATATAACGCATATCTACTAGTTGGCAGATTAATAGATAAAGCCATAATTGATCATGTTGATAAGACTCACGGCGCTGTAGAAGACTATATGCGACTCAAAAAACGCATTACTAATATGCAAATAAAATTTAGCATTATTTTTATAATAATGACACTGATTCTATTAGTAGCCACTATTATATCCGGAGTAATCTTTGCCTCTAAAATCATAAAACCCATCAAAAAATTACTCTCTGCGACATATAAAGTTCAGCAAGGAGATCTATCGATCCGGGTAGAAGAAAGCTCATCCGACGACGAAATAGCTATTTTATCATCAGCTTTTAATGGCATGCTGGAACAGATCAACTACCAACAAAAAGAATTAATTATAGCCCAAAGAGCACTAGCCTGGTCTGATGTAGCTCAAAGAGTCGCGCACGAGATAAAAAATCCTCTTACACCTATACAATTATGCGCCGAGCGTTTACATAAGAAGTTTATTCATGAAATAAAAGAAAAAGATGAATTTACTAAATATACGCAAACTATATTACAACATACTCAAGATATAAACAAGATTATAACTGACTTCGTTAATTTTGCACGAATCCCCACACCAAAGCCAGAACATATAGATATAGTAAAAGCTGTTAAGAGCTTAGTAGAGTCATACCAAATAATAAATGAACAAATCACTTATAGTTTTACTAGCAATATTTCCGAATGCGACTTCATATGTGATCACACCCAAATCAACCAAGTGATAATAAATTTACTTAAAAACGCCGAAGAGGCGCTGGAGCAATGCTCAGTAAAAGAGATAGATATATCGATCATCAAAGACTTAGATCTTCTTACTATTAAAATACAAGACACCGGAAAAGGAATAGACGAACAAATACTTGACAGAGTCACTGAGCCATATATGACAACAAAAATCAAGGGCACAGGATTGGGGCTCGCAATCGTGAGTAAAATCGTTCAAGATCATGCAGGAATTTTAACAATAACTAATAACCATGGCGCTGACGTCTCATTAACTTTTGACCTTGTTAAATTATTCAAAAAATTCAACTATTAATTACTTTACTTTAATACTGTACAAGGCCTACAAAGAAAAATGTATGATGAAGAAAAAAATATATTTTAAATTGTTGATTTCTTATTTTTTTAATATTAGTGTAACATTACCAAGGTATAGCCACTATTATTACAATAAGGCTTATATGCCATTTTGAGTTTAATATATTATTCAAGGAAACAAATATCATGTCCATTGATGTACTTATTATAGATGATGAAGCTGATATCAGAGATCTAATCTCTGCTAACTTAAAGGATGAAGGATTTACAACCAGAACAGCAGCCCATAGCACCGGGGCTTTTGACGCGATTGCAGAAAAAGCACCTAGCGCGATCATACTAGACATATGGCTACAAGGTAGTGACTTAGATGGACTAGGGATTTTAGAAATTATCAAAAAACGCTATCCATTAATGCCAGTCATAATAATTAGCGGTCATGGCACAATTGAAACTGCCGTCACTGCTATCAAAATGGGAGCCTATGATTATATAGAAAAACCATTTACGCATGAAAAGCTCATGATCGTACTAAAGAGAGCGTGTGAAGCTTCCAGGCTAAAAAAGGAAAATATAGATCTAAAATCTAAAGTACTTGATAAGACGGAACTAGTTGGCAACTCAGCCGTTATCAATAAACTAAAAAACGAAATAGAAAAAGTTGCTCCAACATCTGGGAGAATTTTAATTCTTGGACAATCAGGATCTGGGAAAGAGTTAGTAGCAAGATTAATTCATAAGAAATCCAAGAAAGCTGGAGCTCCATTCATTATCTTTAATCCAACTGGGATGAGCGCTGATAAAATACAACAAGATCTATTTGGCGAACCAGAAAAACACGATGCTAACGCAGTATTTGCAAAAAGACATTCAGTCTTAGAGGCTGCAAATAACGGTACATTATATATAGACGACATCGGAGACCTACCTCAAATAAATCAATAAAAATTACTGAATTTATTGCAAGATCTAATATTAGAAAAACCAGCCATTAATAAATCAATAAAATTAGATGTACGGATTATCACCAGCTCTTCTCGCGATCTTCAGCAGGAAGTCACTAATGGAAAGTTTAGAGAAGATTTATTCTATCGTATAAATGTTGTACCTATTAAAGTACCTAGTCTTACAGATCATAGAGAGGATATACCTTTATTGATACAATATTTTGTCAAGCAACTCGCAAAATTTTCTGGATTAAAAGAAAGAGAATTTGCTGAAGATGCAATTAATGCACTGCAAAGCTATAATTGGCCTGGCAATATTCGCGAATTACGTAATACTATAGAGTGGACATTAATCATGAATCCAATCACAGGAAACGATAACACTGTAATTCGCATGGATATGCTACCTCGTGAAATTTTAAACAACGGCCTTACCATCTCAAAGTCTGAGAATAACATAGATATGATGTCAATGCCTCTTAGAGAAGCAAGAGAAGTGTTTGAAAGACAATATCTTTTTGCGCAAATGAATCGTTTTAATAATAATATATCAAAAACGTCATTATTTGTTGGAATGGAAAGATCGGCCTTGCATCGTAAGCTAAAGTTGCTTAATATCCACACAACAGCTGGCAAAGATAAAGATGACAGCTTAGATAGCGAAGAAGAGTCGGACTTAATAGAGGCATAGATGCATACCAAACCAATAACACAAACTCACACTCAAGCAAGTATTAACCTAATAACAATAATACTGGCCATCTTTGCACTTAGCGCCTCAGCACAACTAACCATCCCTCTAAAACCTATACCCGTCACATTGCAAACAGCAATAGTAATGATTATTGGTTTAAGTTATACTCCATCAATCGCTTTCTCATCAACAATAGGATATATCCTACTTGGCAGCATAGGAGCGCCTATTTTTACTAATTTCGACAGTGGCATAGCCAAAATCATGGGACCAAGTGGAGGATATATGATGGGTTTTATATTCGCCGCTACTTCTATGTCCTATTTGCGCCAATTATATGGCGATAGTTTAGTAAAAATATTCTTGTATTCTACACTAGGCACTATTATCATTTACCTTTGTGGCATTACCTGGCTTTCATATTTCATAGATTCTAAAGTTGCTATATATGAAGGATGCATCAAATTCATACCTAGTGGCATAATAAAAATTGGCTTAGTAGTTGCTATCATGGGTTATTTACGAAAAAAATAAGAGTTAAGCATGCGCTTTCTAGTTATATTAGTACTCAACATCATTATTAGTGGGTGTTCTGATAACTCTAATAATATATCAACCGGAGAACAATTAGGACAAAAACTGTCCCAATATATTTCAGAGCAGAAAAAATCTAATACTCCAATAAATATTAAAAGCAAATTTGGCTTTAAATTACACAAGATTATTTTATCCAATGCCGATTTATCCAATGTTGACCTGTCTGACATAGATTTATCGGAAGCTAATATCTCGAACTGTTCATTTATTAAAACAAACTTCAGAAACACCAATCTTACCAAAGCCACCATTCATGATTCTAATTTTGAAGACGCCGATCTATCTGGGGTAATAGCTAAGAATAGCGATTTACAAGGATCTTTATTTACGGACTCTATACTCACAAGCGCTGATTTTTCTAATGCAACTTTAAATGATGCGGATTTCACTGGGGCAATATTAAATCAAACCAACTTCTCTTACGCTTTAATGTCTTATATAACACTTTCATCAGCGCATGGTGATAATGCAAATTTTAAAAATACTAGTTTAATGTATAGCACTGCACTCAATTGCAAAATTACTAATTCTAATTTTTTGGGATCGGATTTAAGAAAGGTGAATTTCGACGGCAGCGACTTAAGTGGCAATTATTTTGAATCTTCTGACTTAAGTAATGCTAATTTAGAAAACTGCAAGCTCGATGGAGCAACATTAGAAGGGGCTATTACAAATAATACTAATGGTTTATCACCATCCACACAACTTAATGACAAACACTAAGATTTTTTTCTATTATTGAGGATTTCACTCCCGTACAATCCAAAATAGAATGAAAAATATTATCATGTGACAAAGGCTTGTCTTTTTTCATCTTAACTAGATTAAAAGACTCCTGATTATGTTTAGCAAAATAGTCAGACATCCATAAGAACATCGCTATATTATGCTGCACCTCTGGTACGTTATCACCGCTAGCACCTTGCCCATATACCCCGCCCTCACCGAGCGAGACTCCGTGATCAGAAGAAAAATATACTAAGGCATTCTTATCTGATAAATATTCTAATAACTCATTCAATACATAATCACTATAAGTAATCGAATTATGATAAGCATTTAAGACCTCTGCTTCAGAACATTGTGAAGGCGCCCCCTTTTCACAAGACGGTAAAAAACTAGCAAACTTTTTTGGATAACGCTGAGCAAAAGACCAATGACTACCTAACATATGCATCACTATAAAATGATTACTATTTGAAGACTCTATGATTTGATTTTTAATATAAGGCAATAAACTCTCATCGTAAACATCCACAGATCCCAGCATACTTCTCACATCTAAATTTGTCACAACATAATCAGCCTCAAGAGCGTGAGAGGCAAAAGTAGTTTCATACACTCCAAACAAACCTTGATTACCTATCCAGCTTGTCTTAAAACCTAAAGATTTAAATATAGATATAATACCTTCTTCTGAATTTGCTTGCTCCCAAGCCGGAAAAGAAGCCCTAGTTAACATATATGGCAAAGAAAGACGAGTTGCTGTTTCAGAACTTCTTGCTGCAGAAAAACTAATGAGATTATCTCTTCTCTTAGAAAGCAAAGGCATATTATTAACGGCATAACCATTAATTTCAAGCAAGTCACCTCGTAAAGACTCACCAATAACAAACACTACGACTAATGGCTTAGTGCTTTGTTCATAGTTAAATTGATAGTTTTTTACTAAACTAATTTTATTTTTTACTTTCTGCCTTTCTGGCAAATATTTTGTATAAAATTTATAAACATTGTAAAATAAACCAAATGGCTGATGATTTGTATAAACCATGGCATAATTTCTTGCTGAAAAACCTCTTGTTGCAAGAGTGAGCGACAACAGAGTAACAAAAATTAATGAATATAGAACGGATTGTCGGGCTTTAATTTTTTGGCATAGCCACATACCAAAATAAAAAAATAAAACGAAAAGCAACATTGGGCCAACACTTACCAACTCTAATATTAGCTCACTTTCTATTGATAATGCATCAATTACTACGCCAATATCGAGCCCCTTACCGAAAGTAAAAATATAATAATTTACAATGCTACCAATAGCAAAAAACAATCCTATTAATAACTTTCCAAATCGCCCCAGTAACAATAATAAATGGAATAAAAGCCAGCATGATAAAAAGGCTATCATCCATTCAACATATAGCTCCAAAGTAATCGGTATTTGATACAATGTTTTCAGCCACAGAACCGGACAAGCGAAGAGGATATTATATATTATAGCGACAATAAAACTACGCGCAAAATTATACATGAAAGCAATCCAAGAATTATAATTGTATATTAATTAATATACATATAACATAAACTCAATATTGTCATTAATATAAAAAAGTAGCGAAATGATCATTATTAAACAAATAATTACGACCACTATTATTATGCTAACGCTAGATGCTATATGGCTAGGGGTAATAGCAAAAAATCTCTATGTTCAAGAAATGGGCAACCTCTTATCCAAAAACCCCAACTTAATAGCGGCTGCGATTGTCTATGCATTGATGATCTCTGGAATTATGATCTTTGTATTGCCAAAAGCACAAAATAACCCATTAATAGCCCTAGGTTTTGGATCGTTGTTTGGCTTTATTTGTTACGGGATTTATGATTTTACTAATCTTGCTGTTATAAATAACTGGACATTATTAATTAGCATAGTAGATCTTGTGTGGGGATCTATATTATGTGGAGTTACAAGCTACCTTGTGGCATTACTATTCAAATAAAAGATTGCTATAACAACCATCTATAATATAATCTTAAAGCAATACACAAATTTTAAGTAATCCATTATGCAAACATTAGCTATCATTCTCTGCACTTATAATGGAGAAAGGTTTTTA
>CAYTBU010000013.1:8941-22687 GCA_964436105.1 uncultured Rickettsiaceae bacterium
GAACAGCTAGACTCTTTCGGGGCACAAACATACAAAAACTGGTCTCTTTTTGTATGTGATGATGGATCTAAAGATAGAACAAAAGATTTAGTAGAAAATTACATCAATACTCAAAAACAAAACCATATAGAATGGACTATCAACAACCCTTGTTTAGGTTTTGCTAAAAATTTTCTTCAAGGCATCAAAACAACACCCGATCATTTTGATTATTATGCACTTTCAGATCAAGATGATATTTGGATGAATAATAAATTAAAGCGCGGAATTGATTATTTAAAAACCATCCCACAAAATATTCCAGCTTTATATTGCACCAGAACGTTACTGGTAGATGGAGAAGCTAATGAAATAGGACTCTCACCTCATTTTAACAAGCCTCCATCTTTTAGCAACGCTTTAGTACAAAGTATCGCTGGAGGCAACACGATGATCTTCAACCAGTCAGCGCATGAACTAATCTCTAGAGCAAGATCAGAGACTGATGTTATAAGTCATGATTGGTTTATATATCAACTCATAACTGGCGCTGGCGGACATGTATATTACGACCCTGAATCTTCTTTATTATACCGCCAGCATGGTAATAACATTATTGGCTCGAATATTGGAATGTGGGCACGCGTCATAAGAATTCGTAAATTAATTAATGGATCATTTAAAGAATGGAATAATAAACATATTATTGCCCTGCAGCCCTTTATCTCATTTTTTACTACTGCAAATCAGAAGAAATTTGACCTTTTTACAAAGGCAAGGAACCAAACTATTATTGCCAGGTTGCTAAATTTTAAAAAAATCGGTATATATAGACAAACATTTGCTGGCAATATTGCATTAATAATAGCGGCAATATTAAATAAAATATGAGAATATATGACTACCCATGATAGTGTTTTAGTTACTGGCGGCGCTGGTTTTATTGGCTCTAACTTTGTGCTTGAGTGGTTAAAAAACTCACAAACAAAAGTAATCAATCTAGATCTTCTAACTTATGCCGGCAATCTATCGAACCTCCAATCTTTGGATGACAATAATCTACATCACTTTGTGCAAGGTGATATAGCCGATAAAGAGCTAATACCTCAATTGCTCAAAAAACATCAACCAAAAGCAATTATAAATTTTGCGGCTGAAAGCCATGTAGATCGATCTATTACAGGGCCAGAAGATTTTATCCAAACCAATATTCTAGGCACCTATAACTTTCTGCAATCTGCGCTAGAATATTATAACTCCTTAGACTCTACTAGCAAACAAGAGTTTAGATTCTTACATGTTAGCACTGATGAAGTCTATGGATCGCTTGAAGAGCACGATCCAGCTTTTACGGAAGAGTCTAGATATCAACCAAATAGCCCCTATTCTGCGAGCAAAGCATCTTCAGATCATTTAGTGAGAGCCTGGTATCACACTTATAATTTACCAACTATAATAACTAATTGCTCAAATAATTATGGCCCATACCAATTTCCTGAAAAACTAATACCATTAGTAATCAGCAATGCACTCGCTGGCAAAGAATTGCCTATATATGGCAATGGCAAAAATATTCGTGATTGGCTTTTTGTAACTGATCACTGCGATGCAATCAGAACTATATTACAAAAAGGTCAAATTGGTGAGAATTATAATATTGGGGGCAATAATGAAAAGAGTAACATCGAAGTAGTAACGATTATTTGCTCTATATTAGATAAACTAACGCCAGCACAAAACATACCTCACCCTAAAACTGGCAAAACTATTACTTCCTATGCTGAGCTTATAACCTTTGTTCAAGATCGTGCTGGACATGATAAAAGATATGCTATAAATCCTGCTAAAATTCAAAAAGAATTTAATTGGTTTCCTAAAGAATCTTTCGAGACTGGCATTGCTAAAACCGTAGAATGGTATATCAATAATCCTGACTGGGTCGCTAATATTTTAACAGGCGAATATAGGAAATAACAAAATGAAAATCCTATTATTCGGTAAGAATGGACAAGTAGGCCGGCGCCTTCACACAGCACTATTATCCCTTGGAGAAGTTACTTCCTATGGAAGTGATGATATTAATTTCCTCGATCAAAATAGTATCATCTACGCTATCAAAAATATTAAACCCGATATAATCATTAACGCTGCAGCTTATACAGCTGTGGACAAAGCAGAAGCAGAGGAAGACTTAGCTTTCGCAATTAATTACGAAGCTGTAAAAACCATAGCCGATGAAGCGAAGGCAATTAACGCCTGGTTTGTCCATTACTCAACTGATTATGTCTTTGATGGCGCTAAGAATAGCCCCTATACTGAAGATGATGCAACCTGCCCTATTAGCGTCTATGGTAGAAGCAAAGCAATGGCTGACCAGTATATTATACAGCACAATACAAAATATTTAATTTTACGGACTTCTTGGGTATATGATTCTTTTGGCAAAAATTTCCCCAAAACAATTTTAGCCTTAGCGCAGAAAAACGAATCTTTACGCATCATTAACGACCAAATTGGCTCCCCTACTCACGCCTCATTAATAGCTAATACTACCGTCTTAATGTTATACCATATTTTTAATAATAAGTTAAATTTAAGTGGTTTATATAATTTAGTTTCTTCCAGCCACACTTCATGGCATGGTTTTGCTAATGCGGTTATCCAAGAAGCTATCAACCAGGGCAGCAAACTAAAATGTATTCAGCAAGACATTATCCCGATCAATACTTCAGAATATATCACGGCAGCAACAAGGCCGGGGCACTCAAAGCTTAGCATCTTTAAACTAGAAAACACTTTTGGCCTAATTATGCCGAAATGGGATTTATATATCCCTTCATTTATAGAAGAGTTAAAAATTATGGGCGTATTATGAAAAGAAAGGGAATTATTTTAGCTGGCGGCTCAGGAACACGTCTTCATCCTTCAACCATAGGGATATCAAAACAAATATTACCTGTGTTTGATAAGCCGATGATTTATTACGCTCTCTCAACCTTGATGCTCGCAGAAATCAGAGATATATTAATCATCTCTACCCCAAGGGACTTACCTATCTTCGAGCAATTGCTTGGGGATGGGTCTGAATGGGGAGTGAGTTTTAGTTATGAGATTCAGGCTTCACCAGATGGCTTAGCGCAAGCACTAATAATTGGTGAAAAATTCCTGGATGGGCACCCAAGCGCCCTAATACTTGGGGATAATATTTTTTATGGCGATAGTTTATCTAATATATTATTAAATGCCGATAAAAACACAGATGGAGCCACTATTTTTGCTTACAGAGTTAGTGACCCTGAAAGATACGGAGTAGTAGAATTTGATGAAAGTCATCAAGCAATCTCTTTGGAAGAAAAGCCAACGCTACCAAAATCGAATTATGCTGTGACTGGATTATATTTTTACGATGCAGAAGCCTCATATCTGGCTAAACAAATCAAGCCCTCCAAACGCGGAGAATTAGAGATCACCGACTTAAATAATTTATATTTAGCCAAACAAAAACTACATGTAAAAACTCTGAATCGTGGTTATGCATGGCTAGATACTGGTACGCATGAATCTTTACTAGAAGCTTCACAATTCATTGCCACCATCGAACATCGTCAAGGCTTCAAAATTGGCTGCCCAGAAGAAATAGCCTGGCGCATGGGGTGGATATCTACCGATCAACTAATATTATTAGGCAATAAAATGGCCAAAAATAGCTATGGTCAATATTTGCTATCACTTTCAAAGGAAATACATTAAATGAAATATACTCGTCTTAATATACCTGATGTAATTTTATTCGAACCCACTCTCTACACTGACAACAGAGGTTTCTTTTTTGAAAGCTTTAATCACCAAAAATTTGAAGAAATTATTGGGGGGCAAGTAAATTTCGTACAAGATAACCACTCTTGCTCTGCCGGGGGCGTTTTAAGAGGGCTCCACTATCAATTACCTCCAAAGGCACAAGGCAAGTTAGTACGCATTGTAAGCGGCTCAGTTTTTGATGTAGCGGTGGATATCAGAAAAGGCTCTCCTACTTTTGGCAAATGGGTTGGCGAAATATTATCAGCAGAGAATAAAAAGCAATTATGGATTCCTGCGGGGTTTGCCCATGGTTTTTTAAGCCTTGAAGAAAACTCCGAAATGTTGTATAAAACTACAGATTATTACGCCCCTGAATGCGAAAGAGCTATTCTGTGGAACGACCAAGATATAGGCATAGAATGGACTCTAACCTCTGAGCCAATCGTATCAGAAAAAGATATTAAGCTTTCTTGCTCTTTTAAAAACAGTCAAGTATTTTGATAAAATCATTTTTAATCAATAATAAAAAATCATGATAAATGCACTACGACTTATTATCACAGGAAGCCTACAATATCTATATTACTTCATCTATATATTGCCAATAGATTGCTATTTTCAAATTAAATTATTTCTAAAATTATTTAAAGAAGTAGAATATAAAGGGGCACCAGACTTTGGCAACAAAATATGTGTATTTTGCTCTTACCCTACTAACAATACAATATCTAATTCTCTTAAACGATATTTACAGCATTTAAACCAATTAGGATATTCTATCCTTTTTATTTCAAATAACAATATTATCAACAAAGACATTGAATGGCTACAAACTCAATGCACAAGAATAATTATTAGAGAAAACTTTGGCCTTGATTTTGCTTGTTATAAAACCGGCATGCTTAAATATCAAAAACAAATACAAGCAGCAGACGAGCTACTGATTGCTAATGATTCTGTTATTATGATCAAAGATTTAAACCCAATGTTTAATGAAATGAAAAATAAAAAGCTAGATTTTTGGGGCGTAACAGAATCTTACAATGGTATGTATACTGATCATCATATTTGTTCTTATTTTATCTCAATCTCAAAACAAATCATAAAATCCAAAATATTTTGGAATTTTTGGAAAGACTATAAACTCACTAACAGTAGAGTGCTCACAATAGATCGTGGTGAAATCCTTTTGTCTCAAACTTTGCTCAGAGCTGGTTTTAAACTAAATTCATATATGAACTCCGATAATATAAATAGGTTTCTTCTGGAGTGCAAAGATGATGTATGGTTCTTTTTACGCCCTTTAGCAAAACTATCTACATCTAATGTGATATTAGAACAATATAGAAAGTACCTATATTCTACAAACCACAATGGTATTTTTGCTAAAGCAATGTTAGCAATGGGTATGCCATTAATCAAGAAAGATCTTTTAATCAAATGTAATTATTTACTATTTGATATTCAAAAAATATTGAAGAAAGTTCCTAATTTAGATGAAGTAATAAACGAATTATTACCGCTTAAATCTCATTCCACGATGAATAACATTAAAACTTCTATCGGAGAAAAATAATGCTAAAACCAACAATTAAGAATTTTATATGCTCTATAATATTGCTAGCATTATGTGTTACTAGCCTTATGTTATATAAAAACAATCTCAAAAAACACCTACCAGCTTGCTTGCCCAATATTAATACTGATACTACATGTCAGGCAATCGTTGGAGGGCGCGGAACTTTTTTTAAAGAAATACCAGACCTTACTAAAATTACGGCCCTAGAAATCGCTCCTTATTTTAATGCCTTACTAAAAGGAGAGACAGTCAAATATTTTGATATATTTGATCAACAACAACTTATAGAACTAGCGGCTGAAGATAAAGATATTCCTACAGACAAAATCCCTTCAATTCCAAAAATGGATTATGTTAATCCAATGGGAGATATGAGTGAGATCAAAGAAAAATTTAATTTGGTATATTCAAGCCATAATATTGAGCACCAAGTTGACCTCCTAAAACACCTAAATCAAGTAGCTAATTTACTAGAAAATAAAGGGGAATTTTTCTTAGCTATACCTGACCATAGATATTGTTTTGATCATTTTATTCCAGCCACCCCTCTCTCAGAAGTCTTAGCCACTTTTTGGCAATCCCCTCACACTTACTCTCTACAAAACATTTTAGCTATGAGATGTAAAACTACGCATAACGATTCAACACAGCATTGGAAGGGTAATGATGGAGAAATAAAATATCAGCATGATCCTGAATGTTACTCTAAAGCATTAGCCGAATATAATAAATCAAATGGTTCTTATGTAGATATTCATAAGTGGCGTTTTACTCCTGATAGTTTCTATAACATCGTAGAAACTACTTATAAAATGGGGCTGCAACCACTAAGAATTAAAAAAGTATATTGTACTGAAGTAAATAGCCATGAATTCTATGCGATTCTATATAAGCCATAATTAGTATTATGACTAGCAACTAAGAGAAAGAACAAGGAATAAACTATGCGTAATATTTATAAAATCATCTTATCAATAATAATCCTAGCCCTAATACCTTTGGTCTATAAAGTTGGGCAAAGAGTCTTGCACTCTCACTGTAAGGTAGCCTTGACCCCTCCCATTAAGAATGAGAATGAAGATAAAATGTTAATAGATAATTTAATAGATAATACTCTGAAAAATTACGAATTAAACAAGACCGGTTTCACACCTAAGCAGATTAAATTCTCCTCCGAGGGAATAGATAATATTGCTTTAATTAGCATGATCAAGGATGAAGATGATATTATTTACGAAAATCTAGTTTGGCACTTTTGTGTTGGCTTTCGTAAATTCATACTTATAGATAATAATTCAACCGATAATACCCGCAGGCTAATGGAAAAATTCAAAAATGAGACTCTTGGCAAAGCAATAGTAATAATTACGGAAGATCCCATTCTAGAACATATTCAAAGCCGTATTATCACTGGTTCAATGGAATTTGCCCATTCCGTCTGGCCAGAGCTGACTTGGGTATTTCCAATAGACGCTGATGAATTCTGGTATCCAAATATTCCTTTAAAAGATATTTTGTCCAATATACCAGCGGATAAAAATGTTATTCTAACCCTACAATATCAACATCTTCCAGCAGAATCAGCCGATAGATTCGATGCAACGATTCCTTTTTATAATTCAATAAACTACCGTGAAAACATATTATCGATGCCTAAAATTGCAATCAAGCCTAATTCCGACTTCATAATTGCTCAAGGCAATCATATTGCTTATACGAATAATACTAGAAACAAGCTCAATTATATATCTGGTAATCTAATTGGATTAGATATGAGACACTTTCAAAGAAGATCACTCGCCCAAGTACAAAAGAAATATTGGAATGGCGCAAGGGCAAATATTGCCGCACAAAATAAACAAATAATTGACATGGGTACTGGCCCACAGTGGACCAGTTTTATGGCCGAAGTAAATCAAAAAGGTTTAGATAAAGCCACAGAAGACCGCTTTAATGAATTTCTTGTACACAAAGAAAAATGTATTGAAGACCCACTTCCGATGGAGGAGGCTTTTAAATTATATAATGAGCTTATAAGGGAAGAGTAATTTCCCCTTATATCCCTTGAAATTTTTCATAAAATCTCTAGAGTCTATGACGAATTATCATTAGCATTTTGCAATACACCAAGATATAACAAAGAAAAAACTATGCGTAATATCACCAAAATCATCTTCTCCATCTTAATCCTTGCCCTATTACCTTTAGGCTATAAGGCTGGACAAAGAATGTTGCACTCATATAACAAAAAACAATATAAAATCATAGCGACCAACGTTCTAAAAAATTATAATTTAAACAAGACCGGCTTTACCACCAAAAAAGTTAAATTCTCCTCTGAGGGAATAGAAAACATTGCTTTAATAAGCATGATCAAAGACGAAGATGATATTATTTATGAAAATCTAGTTTGGCATTTTTGTATTGGTTTTCGTAAATTTGTACTTATAGATAATAATTCAACCGATAACACCCGCCGGCTAATTGAAAAATTCAAAAATGAGACTCTTGGTAAAGCTACCGTGATCATCATAGAAGATCCTATTCTAGAATATATTCAAAGCCGCATCACTACTGGTGCAATGCAATTCGCACATTCTACCTGGCCAGAGGTCACTTGGGTATTTCCAGTAGATGGAGATGAGTTTTGGTATCCAAATGCCCCTTTGAAAGATATTTTATCTAGCATTCCAGATGATAAAAACGTTATTCTAACATTACAATATGATCATATGCTGACTGAAAAGGCTGATAAATTTAACCATGATCTACCATTTTATGAAGCAATTCTTTACCGCAACAAAACTCTGAGCGGAGGCATGGGTAAAATCGCGTTAAAAGCTGATGCTGATTTAATCATTGCTCAAGGAAATCATAACGCTATTACTACCGAAAGAACACAAGGTCTTCGATATATCTCTGGCAATCTAATTGGATTAGATATGAGGCACTTTCAAAGAAGATCACTCGCCCAAGTACAGAAGAAATATTGGAATGGAGCGCAAGCGAATATCGCAGCGCAAAATAAAAAACTAATCAGCCTAGCTCATGGCTCACATTGGAGTAGCTTCATGACTGAGGTCAACGAAAAAGGCCTCAACAAAGCCACAGAAGACCGCTTTAATGAACATGTCGCGCCAAAAGAAAATTGCGTTGCAGACCCACTTCCGATGGAGGAGGCTTTTAAATTATATAATGAGCTTATAAGGGAAGAGTAATTTCCCCTTATATCCCTTGAAATTTTTCATAAAATCTATAGAGTCTATAACTAATTTGTAACCAATAGAACTCATAATGAAAAAAGAAAATTTTTATCCAGAAATAGACTCATCCGCAAGTTTCCCAAAGCTGGAAGAAAAAATATTAGCATTTTGGAAAGAACATAATATTTTTCAAGCCTCGATAGATAATAAACAAGATGAAGATGACTTTGTTTTTTACGATGGCCCGCCATTCGCTAATGGACTGCCTCATTACGGACATTTGCTAACTGGTTTTATTAAAGATCTCTATGCTCGTTATCAAACCACTAAAGGTAAGAAAGTAGAACGTCGCTTTGGCTGGGATTGCCACGGCCTGCCCGCTGAAATGGGAGCCGAAAAAGAATTAGGTTTTTCTGGCAGAATTGCGATTACTGAATATGGTATCGATAAATTCAATGCTCATTGTAAGTCTTCAGTAATGAAATATACCAATGAATGGGAAAAATATGTAACCCGCCAGGCGCGCTGGGTAGATTTTGAAAATTCATATAAAACCATGGATAAAAACTTCATGGAATCTGTACTATGGGCGTTTAAGTCTTTATATGACAAAGGCTATATCTATGAATCAATGCGTGTTATGCCATATTCATGGGCATGCGAAACCCCTCTTTCTAATTTCGAAACCCGCCTGGATAACGCTTACCGCGAAAGAGCCGATAAAACTGTTACAGCAGCCTTTAAACTTAAAAGCAAGCCAGAATTTGCTCCATCTGGATATGATGAATATAGGCTACTTGCCTGGACCACAACTCCATGGACCCTACCCTCTAACCTAGCGCTAGCAGTAGGGAAGGAAATAAAATATGTTGCCGTTCCTCAAGGAAAGGTGTGTAACATCGTGGCCAAATTCGCCCTTGGTGCATATAAAAAAGAACTAGGCTATGAGGAAGAAACTAGTTATTCTTCTGGTTTGGGCTCCTTGCTTGAAGGAATCACCTATGAGCCTTTATTTAATTATTTCTCGGACAATGAAAATAGCTTCCGCATATTAGTCGGAGATTTTGTTGTAGAAGGTAATGGTACCGGAATTGTGCATATGGCCCCTGGCTTTGGCGAAGAAGATCTGGCCTTATGTGAAGCTAGTGGAATAAAGCTTGTATGTCCAGTTGATAATGCTGGAAAATTCACTAATGAAGTACCAGATTTTGCTGGCCTGCAAGTGTTCGATGCCAATGATCCCATCATCATTAAGCTAAAAGAAAAGGGTAATTGGATCAAAACAGAACAATATTTACATGATTATCCCCACTGCTGGAGAACGGACACGCCACTAATCTATAAAGCCGTGCCTTCATGGTATGTAAAAGTTACTGCATTCAAAGATAGAATGGTGGAATTAAACCAAGAAATCAACTGGATACCAGGACATATTCAGGATGGATTATTTGGCAAATGGCTAGAGAATGCTAGAGATTGGTCAATCAGTCGTAATCGCTTTTGGGGCACACCAATTCCAATTTGGAAATCGGATGATCCTCTTTATCCTCGCATGGACGTTTATGGCTCCGTCGAAGAATTAGAGCGTGATTTTGGCGTAAAGGTACCAGATCTGCATCGCCCCTTTATTGATGAATTAGTAAGGCCAAACCCAAATGATCCAACTGGCAGGTCAATGATGCGCCGTGTGAGTGATGTCTTTGACTGCTGGTTTGAAAGCGGATCGATGCCTTACGCACAAGTGCATTACCCATTTGAAAATAAAGGTTGGTTTGAGAAAAACTTCCCAGCTGATTTTATCGTAGAATATACAGCGCAAACACGCGGTTGGTTCTATACCTTAATGGTATTATCAACGGCATTATTCGACCGCCCACCATTTTTAAATTGCATCTGCCATGGGGTGATTTTAGACGCTACTGGGCAAAAACTATCCAAGCGCCTGAACAACTACGCCGACCCACTGGAACTATTTTCTCAATATGGCGCCGATGCCTTGCGGTTTACCATGCTATCATCAACAGTCGTAAAAGGACAAGAGCTCTTAATCGATAAAGATGGTAAAATGGTGTTTGAGACTTTGCGTCTTCATATCAAACCTATTTGGAA
This sequence comes from uncultured Rickettsiaceae bacterium, assembly GCA_964436105.1. Taxonomy (GTDB): domain Bacteria; phylum Pseudomonadota; class Alphaproteobacteria; order Rickettsiales; family Rickettsiaceae; genus JAGOJE01. Next base: position 19,610 of record CAYTBU010000013.1, read on the forward strand.
TTCCTACCACTTCTTCACCATGTATGCTAATGCAGATGGTATAAAAGCTGAGATAACCTATAATTCCAGTAATGTGCTTGATCAATATATCCTAGCAAAATTACGTATTGCAGTGGAGAATATTGACAGCGCTCTAACGGCGTTTGATAGCGTGGCTGCTTATAATGAAGTGAGTATATTTTTTGAAATATTAAATAATTGGTTCATTCGCCGCAGTAGAAATAGGTTCTGGAAACAAGAAAAAGATACTGACAAAACAGAAGCTTACAACGTATTATTTACATGTTTAGAAAATATGTCACGAGCAATGAGCTCACTCCTTCCAATGATTTCTGAAGAAATCTTCCTAGGATTAAATGGCAATAAACGTGACGGTACAATTTCTGTACATCTATGCCCATTCCCTGATTTAAGCCTAATCAATATTGATGATGCACTCGTAAAATCAATGGATAAAGTATTAGAAATTTGTAATGCCGGATTATTCATCAGAACGAATGAAAACATCAGAGTACGTCAACCCATTAAAGATGTAACCATAGTCACGAAGGATGCGCTGAGCATCAAACCATTTGAAGAATTAATCAAAGATGAGCTTAATATTAAATCCATCATCTATCAAGAAGATGTGACAAGTTACGCGGACCTAAAACTAGCCATCAACTTCCCTCTGGTAGGCAAAAGACTTGCGCATAAAATGAAAGATATTATCGCCGCTAGCAAAAAGGGTGAATGGACAATCAAGAATGAGCTTCTGATAATTAGCGATGAAGAACTATCTGGCGCGGAATTTAGCTTAAAACTCGAGCCAAAATCTAATGTTGGAGCCAAAGCTTTATCTAGCAATGATGGTATAGTAATTTTAAATCTAGAGATAGATCGTGAGCTAATGCTTGAAGGACTAGCACGCGATGTGGTGCGCGCTATTCAGCAAGCACGTAAAGATGCCGATTTCCATATCTCAGACCGCATCCTAGTCAGCGTTGAATCAGTGGGCGATACTATGGAAGCAATAAAGCAATATTCAGGCCTAATCTCCGAACAAACATTATCTAGCTTTGGCGACGCCACTGGCGGCTACAGCGCAACATGTGAAGTTGCCGGGATGGAAGTGAAGATTATGGTAAAGAGGGGTTGAATTTAAACCCTAGGTAGCTATGTATTTAACGCGTCTTATGAATTTATAATTGACTTTATTGATAAAGACCATATTGTGCTCCAAGATAAACATTGGCAGTTAACGCTGCAATAATTTGATATACGAGTACTAAAGCTATGGCTAAAGCAAGAACGACAGAAACAATAGACGAACCAATAAAATCCGATCGACCATCACAACGCACCATATTACCATTAGCACAAAGATTTGCTGCCTATGGAGATGACTCTTCCGATGAAGAAAGAGAAGAAGCGGTATATAACGCTCCAATAACAGTGCGCAAACACCCAGGATCCCCTATTACTAAATCACATCATAAAACCACTCCATTAACACCGGACCACGCTGAAAAAGTAAAAGAGGCAATAGATAAACTAAAATCTTTAAACATCATAAAAAGTAATAAATTATCAACAGAGCAAAAACTCATCTCTAAAGCTAAGAAGGGGATACAAGAGTTGCCCGAATCTCCTATAAAAAATCTAATCCAAGTTTTATATAATAAAAGCGTCGAAAAAAAAGCAAAAAAACAGACAATCGATGAATTAGAATACTCACTTAAGCAAGAAGTCTTATCATTAGCTGAATATGAGACAGCGAATGAACAACCTACACATTTAGTTCTTAAAGTTTCATCTATCATGCAAAATTTAGGCATCAGACTTTTGTCTTCTAATAAAGTGAGAGAACTTTATTTCCCTAATAAACCAGCAAAATTAGGAACTTTTAGCAACTTACCGACAGATGAACGTATCACAACACTTCTACAAGAAAGTATCAAAAAAGCATTTAAACTAAAAACGGCTCAATTCAACCTATTAAGTACTGAAGAATATAATAAGCTTCAAGAAACAGTATTATACGATAAACAAAGTTTTTTTACCTCCACCTCAAACGGTTTTAAATTACAAGATGATATCAAAAATTTAGTTTCTTATCTAATAGAACAACCAGAAAACAATACATTGCCAGAGGTTCGTGAAGTAACAGACGAAAGAAAAATAAAATTAATTATTGACCAACTTAAACAAAAAATACCTGGATTTATCACTAAAGGAGATTCGATTTGTACCAAGCACGGAGAAAAACTTCCCGGCGTATTAAAAGAAGTACATGGAGAACAAAAATATAAAGATTGCATATTAGCAGCTTATAGTAAGTTATATCAAAAACAGTCACAAAATACTCTAATTACTAAGTCTAAAGAAAAGCTCTTGGACGAAACTATTGAAGAAAAGATAGAAGATGTAGAAACCATGACTATAGACTTAACTACAACTTTTAAAACAACTCTAGACGATAAAATCAACAAACTAAAAACCGAATTCACTCGCCCTACCCTTAGTGACTCTACATCTTTCTCTGCAAAGGATTTATCTCCGGATCTGGATGCGACGTACCACGGCGTTGAAACATTATTCAGTTATATTAGGTTAATTCACTGCTCAGCTAAGCGTTCTCTGAAAAATAGCAAATCAGATTCTGACTTTGATGGGGCAACATTTGGACGAGGATGGTCTTTCGACAATACGAAAAATCTTGCTATCATTGAACAACAAACTGTATCTCCTAATGGACTCAATAGTATGGTACAATATCCTTATGTTAGCAATTATTCTGCATTGGCTACTAAACTAAAGGCATTTCAGAATAACCATTCTAAAATTGGCTTTAAAAATCATCAAGTAGTCTCTGAAATTAAGTCAATTTTAAAAACTGGACATTTATCGGAAGGCATCACCCTATCAGAATCCTTTACAAGATTCTTATTCACTCTTACTTATCATTTATTTGGCACGGAAGTAGAACGCCATCCAGCCGCTGCCATCCATAATATTATGGCCCTAGATCTTTCTAATAATGACGACATAAATACTGATTGGCTCACCAAATTACCAATGTCTATCACGAAAGCAGTC
>CAYTBU010000014.1:0-298 GCA_964436105.1 uncultured Rickettsiaceae bacterium
AAGAGTTTTGTGAATAACTGGCCATTGTCAGACAGCCACAAGGCATATGCTATTGTTTCTTTTTTTTTGCCAGTAAAGGTGTGTTTTGTTAACCAAGATTTAAGTTGAGATTTGTTATTCGCAAAGATTATTGAAAGAAAAGCGGCAATGGGCTTTGAAGGTCCGTTATGTTGTGTTAGTATTTTTGTGGTTTGTAGCCATTGCAAGAACTCGCTGACTTTTGAGATGTCCTTATGAATATAATAATGGGTCATCCATTCAGTCAATTTTGCATCCTGCTGTGATAGTTCTTGTGGTG
>CAYTBU010000014.1:308-14218 GCA_964436105.1 uncultured Rickettsiaceae bacterium
GCAAGTTGGTTGTACACCAACTAAAAACAGTATCCACAAACTTAGAACGACTTTGGCAAAATGTTTGAACATAAGGTTCCTTTTTTTAATGTTAGCGAGTTCTAGAAAATATACATAGTACATATATCTATTTCAAGAACAATATCAATAGTGATTTGCTCTGCAGCTCACCTAGGCTCTTTTAGAGCTTCGAAGGGCGCTCCTACGCCAAGGCTTCGGGTGGAGGGGCGGACGACTCTCTGTGAAACCATTTTCTTGCTCTATAGGCTGGGTTTGCCTAGGGTTTAATTTTAGAGAAAGTTTGCAGTGTGACAGCTTTTTGAGCCATCTCCCTTCTTTGAGATGGCTCAACTACTTTTTTTCGAGAACTTCCCGAAGTATTTCAGATTTTAACCTCTCATCTGCATACATCTTCTTGAGTCTGCTATTTTCAAGCTCGAGTTCTTTCAGCTTATTAATCATTGGTAAATCCATGCCACCATATTTGGAACGCCATTTATAGAACGTTGCGGAGCTAATACCTTGCGTACGACAAATTTCCGCAACTGCTAAGCCTGCAGATGCTTGTTTTAATATCGACATTATCTGGCTGTCATTAAATTTTGATTGTTTCATTTTAGAATTTCCTCCTCTTTTTTATTATAAGAAAATTCTACTTAAAAATCCTACTATTTTTTGGGGGGATTACCATTGTGTTTATGGTTGTATTTCAATATGCGTGCCCACTTTCACAGAATTGTATATTTCTTTTATTTCTTCATTTGTAAGTGCGACGCATCCTAATGTCCAATCATTTGATGTATGACTTTGACCAATGTGTCCAAATTTTTTTCCAAGACCGTGAATCATAATATCGCCTCCTGGACTTACTCCTTTCTTGGTGGCGTTTTTTTTATCATCCAACGAGGGATAAGAAATTTTCAGAGATAAGTAGAATTGACTTTGTGGATTTTTGTGCGAAATAAAATAATTGCCTTCTGGCGTTTTGCCGTCTCCCTCTTGTTCCTTATGACCAATTGGGTTGAACCCCAAAGCAATTTTATAAGTTTTTATACATTTCTTTTTGGAATAGACTTTTAAAATACGGTTTTTTTTCTGTACCAGAATGTAATCAATAGAGGGTAAGGGAGGATTAAAGGTTTTTGCTGGTGGTAAAGGGGAGGCCATAACCTCAAAAACAGTCAATTGTATCAGCAGTACAATAAGCGCGAAGGATTTTTTTGTCATGGAATCTAATTACCGCTTGAATTTAATAACATATGCAAGTCGCATAACATATATATAACTTATTTTTTGTTAGAAGGAGTAAGTGAGTCTGCTGTATGAGGGATTGAATTGGCGGCCTGACGCTATTTCGTCGCTACGCTCCGCAATCGCGCTGTAGCGAAGCGAAAGCGGATGGCGGAGAGGGGGGGATTCGAACCCCCGATACGGTTTAATGCCGTATGACGGTTTAGCAAACCGCTGCCTTAAGCCGCTCGGCCACCCCTCCGTTATGCTGACTTGTATGTCAGATTTAGGTGTTATATCATCCTTATATTTATATTTCTATAATTATTTTTGCTTGAGAGGTAAATTTTTAAGCAAGAGGTGTTTATACTGATATGTAATAGTTTTTCTGTTATCTGTGGTTGCGATTTTTAAGGTATATGTAATATCTATGCAATAGATTCAAAAAATCTTCATAATAATGCTAGAAAAGCTGATTCTTCTGTTGCGATAGTCTGCTCCTTTGTTATAATTCATAATGTTGGCTTGTGCTAACAAAGGATTATATAGATATAAAATTATATGAATGGTCTTATAATTTGCTATCCATTGTTAGTCCATAAGTTATTATTAATTATTTAAATTGGGGTTTTATTATGAATAAAGGCGAATTTGTAACTTTCATTGCAGAACACGGCGGAATATCTAAAGTTGATGCTGAGAGATCTTTGAACTTAATTACTGAATCAGTAATGTTGTCTTTGAAAAAAGGTAGTGACATTCAATTAGTAGGTTTTGGTTCATGGACTGTTCAACAACGTAAAGCTCGTGAAGGACGCAATCCAAAGACAGGTGCTAAAATGCATATTTCTGCTTATAAGCAACCTGTGTTTAAAGCTGGTAAAAAAATGAAAGAAAGCTGTAATTAATATATTATAGTTTTTTTAATTGCCGAAAACCCGTTCTGTTTTTACAATGGAACGGGTTTTTTATTACTATCTATAGGTGTAATTTTATTTTTTTAAGAGTCGAGTTCTGGGTAATGTTGTGTAAATTTCACACATAAAATTGGCGTTACTTAAAAACAATTATTGATTGAGAACCATTGATTAGTCTGTATATTTTGTGATTTCTTTACTTGTAATTTTAGCAAAAGTATGATACTATGCCGCTCACGTCATTATCGAATAATACTAAACTAAAGATAAGGAATATTATGTCTAAAGATTTATCCTTTGCAGTTGGAGAAAGAGTGGTTTACCCTTCTCATGGTGTTGGAGAGATTACCAATCTAGAAACTCAAGCTATTGGTGGCCTCACTATACAAGTTTATGTAATATCGTTTCCTCAAGATAAGATGATTTTGCGCGTTCCTGTAAGCAGGGCGACTGCATCTGGACTTCGTCCTTTGGCTGATAAAAGCGAAATTAGTAAAATCTATAAAGCCTTGCAAAGCAAGCCGCGTCAAGGTAATAAAATGTGGAGTCGTAGAGCTCAAGAATATGAAGGTAAGATTAACTCTGGTGATATTTTAGCTGTAGCTGAAGTAGTGCGTGATCTATATAAAAACGTTGATAGCGATCGTTCTTATAGCGAACGTACAATTTATGAATCTGCTGTGAATCGTTTGGCTGGTGAATTATCTTTGCTTGAAGGTATCAATCAGAATGACGCAGTAAGTAAGCTTATTGATGTTCTGAAAGAAAAAGCCGTTGCTTAATATATAGTCTGTCACACGCGAGAAGCATTAGCTCCGTGGCAATCCAGTAAGATAGTCATTTTGACTCTCTCTATAGCCTAATTATATGAGGAATTCACTGGATGGCCACGTCGGCCCTTTGACCTTCTCGCCATGACGAATCTAGTTCTAGTCATCCCTAACCCTTTTTTTTGGTTATAACAAATTTCAACAATCCTTGAGACGCAATGAAACTTAGTAAGCTATAGATTAATGCTATATCAAGGAACGATCCGTTATATTGATAGGAGCCTAGTGTCACTATCATCAGTACTATCACATTTGTTATGGAGCTCAAGAAAAGAAATTTGGCAAATATTTCTTTTTCTAATAATAATCCGATTAATAATACCACAATAAAAATTGTGATTATAATAGCAAAGATATTAAGCATTAGCATTGCCTCATGATTTAAAAATCTTTTTAATTTCTTGTTCCATAGGCGCAAGATCTAAGCCTTCTTTGGTTAGGCTGTGAACTAATATTTTATTTTTTTCTAAAGAAACGCTGATTGTCCCAGGAGTTAAAGTAATAGAATTAGCATATATTACGCGCTCTGTATCGTTTTTAAGATTTGTATGAGCAAACTCCAAACTAGGTGATATTATTGCATTTATATTCTTATTCCAGATTATTTTGGTAATCATTATGCTAGATAAGAATATTTCTTTTACAAGCCAGCATATATAGAGCAGTAAGTTCATTTTATTTCCCTCGCATTGTGATATTAAATATACCAAATAACTCTAAACAGGGCTATTGATTATTTTCAATAAATACTTTATTATCGAAAATTGTAAATTATCAGAAATTAAGTGAGTATTAATTATGGCGCGTGTTACCGTTGAAGATTGCGTATTAAAAGTAAGAGATCGTTTTGAACTTGTGGTTCTTGCAGCTGAAAGAGGTAAGAGAATTGGTTCTGGGGCTCCTATAACTGTTGATCGTGACAATGATAAAGACGGCGTTATTGCTCTTCGTGAAATTGCGCAAGGTACTATATTAATAGAAAATCTACGTGAGTCTTTGGCTACAAGGTTGCAGAAATTAAATAAGGTTGATGCTATAGAAAATGATGATGAAGTTCTAGACGAAGATATTGCTGAAGATTTTGAATATGTTGCTGATGGGTCTGATTTTTTTATAGATGAGGCCGAGGATTTTAGTGAATCTTCTGAAGGTGGTGAAGTTGACGAAGATAGTTCTGAAGAGCATTAGGAGTAGAAAATGACTGATCGTCAGGACATCATTAAGAGATTGAAGTCCTATGATCCTAATTGTCCTGAAGCTTTGGTGAATAAGGCTATTGATTTTGCAATAGAATATCACGGCGACCAAAAGCGTCATTCTGGCGCACTTTATTATGAACATCCCTTAGAAGTAGCAAAAATAGTTGTTGATATGAGGCTAGATAGCGCCTCTGTCATTACGGCTCTTTTGCACGATACCGTTGAAGATACTGACCTTACATTAGCAGAAATAGAGCGTCACTTTAGTCCTGAGATTGCAAAACTCGTTGATGGCGTTACTAAACTTACTAAAATTGAATTTCAACCAGATAATATAAGGCAAGCTGAAAACTTCCGTAAATTATTGCTCGCAATGAGTGATGATATTAGGGTGTTATTAGTAAAACTTGCAGATCGCCTGCATAATATGCAAACGATAGAGTTTATTGATTCTGTAGAAAAACGTACGCGTATTGCGATTGAGACCATGGAGATATATGGTCCATTGGCCGAGCGTATTGGCATGCAAAAGCTTAAGCTTGAGTTGCAAGATTTATCATTTAAGGTCCTTCACCCTCAGGTTAGGGAGTCAATTGTCTCGCGTTTAAATAGTATTGCTGATAATGGTGAGAAACTTATTGATGATATTATCAAAGAAATTACGAGAACTTTAGCAAAGTCTGGAATAAAAGCGCAAGTTTCTGGTCGTCAGAAAACTCCATATTCAATATGGATGAAAATGAAGCAGAAGAATGTAAGTTTCGAACAATTATCCGACGTCATAGCTTTTCGTGTGATCGTGAAAACATTGCCTGAGTGCTATCAAGTGCTTGGCGTAGTACATTCAGCTTATAAAATGGTTCCTGACAGTTTTCAGGATTTTATTAGTACGCCAAAAAATAACGACTATCAATCTATACATACAGTCGTTGTGGGCCCGATGCAGCAAAGAATTGAGGTGCAAATCAGAACCGAAGAAATGCATGAAATTGCAGAGCTAGGTGTAGCTGCGCATTGGAGATATAAGCAGAAATATGATGCATCTGACGGTAAGCAATATAGGTGGATTAGAGAGCTGCTTAGTATTTTAGATCAGGCAAAAGATTCAGAAGAGTTTTTGCAGCATACTAAGCTTGCGATACATTATGATCAGGTATTTTGTTTTACGCCCAAAGGTGCGTTGATAGCCTTGCCTAAAGGTTCAAGTGTTATCGATTTTGCTTATGCCGTACATTCTGATGTTGGCCATCATTGTGTTGGCGCTAAAGTTAATGGACGTATGGTACCATTGCGTACGTGCCTGGATAATGGTGATCAGATAGAAATTATTACTTCAAAGAACCAATTTCCATCGCCTTCTTGGGAAAAGTTTGTAGTTACAGGCAAAGCAAGATTAGAGATTCGTCGCTTTGTGCGTAGTCAGCATCGTCAGCAATATATTAAGCTGGGGCAATCTATTTTGGAGAAGACATTTAAAGCTGATGATGTGCATTATAATAATGAAATCTTATTAGATATTGCTCATCATTTTAAAAGGTCTAATATTGAGGATCTGTACTTTGTTGTAGGCGAAGGTTCGCTATCTCGTGAAGAGGTAGTGAAAATGGCTAGGCCTCAAGAGAGTAAATTGCGGTCTACTTTTGCATTTTTGAATTTCAAAAAAAACAAGAAGGCGAAAATTGAGATTACTCACGATACTCATAATGCAGTTCCAATACATGGCTTAATTCCTGGTATGGCCGTACATTTTGCGGGTTGTTGCCATCCTTTGCCAGGAGATAGAATCGTTGGTGTGATTCATACAGGGAAGGGGGTGACGATTCATACTTCGGATTGTGAAATGCTGAATAATTTTGTTAGTACGCCTGATAGGATTGTTGATTTGAGTTGGGATTCTGATTCAGCCAATATCCCTTATATATGCAGGCTGAAGGCTATATTAATGAATGAGCCAGGTAGCTTAGCGATGTTATCATCAGAAGTAGCAAAGGATCATGGTAATATTACGAATATGCGCATAGTATCGCGTAATCAGGATTTCTTTGAGTTTTTATTTGATGTTGAGGTGACTAGTTTGGATCATTTGAATAATATTTTATCTTCTTTGCATAGGAAAGAGGGGATTCACTCAATTGAGCGGTATAAAATATGATTTATGGCGTTGGTACGGATGTAGTTTATATGCCCAGGATTGAGAAATTATTAGAGAAATATGGCGATCAGTTTGCTAGCCGTATCTTAAGTCCAAGCGAGATAGAGATTTATAAAGCTAAATCATGTGAGGCTTTTTTAGCTAGGAGATTCGCTGGTAAAGAAGCTTTTTTTAAGGCGCTTGGTGTTGGTATAGGCAAGCCTTTGAGGTTTAATGATATAACCATTAAGAATAATAAGCTTGGTAGGCCAGAGGTGTCGTTGCGCCATCGTGGTAATTCAGCAGAGCTTATGATAGGCAAGAATGTGAATATATCTTTGTCAGACGATAAGCCTGTTGTTGTTGCGTTTGTAGTGATTTCATCGTAATATAGCCGCTTATTTTTAAGGAGTTACGTTGTTGTTTGCTGCTCACCTATATTTATAGGCATCGCAGCTTCACGCCTAGTACCTCCTCAAAACTAAATGGCTATAGCGGCCTTTAGGATTTTTGTAAAAAATAGAAATAAAATAAGGATAGAGATATGAAAATAGAAAAAATTTCTTGCGGTGCGAATGTGCCAGATGAGATTAATGTTATTATTGAAATACCAATGAATAGTGATCCTGTTAAATATGAATTTGATAAGGATTCTGGCGCTATCATGGTGGATAGATTTGTACAAGTAGCGATGTATTACCCTTGTAATTATGGTTTTGTACCACATACTCTATCGGACGATGGTGATCCAATTGATGTCATGGTTGTTAGTCATCATCCAGTGGTGCCAGGCGCTGTAATGAAATGTCGTCCTATTGGTGTTCTTATTATGGAAGATGAATCTGGAGGAGATGAGAAAATTATCGCTGTACCAACTACAAAACTAGATGTCACTTTCGCTCATATTAATTCAATTGAGGATTTAGAAGTAACGTTAAAAGCTCGTATAGTTCATTTCTTTGAACATTATAAAGATTTAGAGAAAGGTAAATGGGTTAAGATTCAAGGCTTTGAAGGCGCGAGCAAAGCAAAAGCTTTGATCAATGAAGCGGTTGAGCGAGCGGCGAAGTAATAGTTGTGTGGGGCTTCATTGTGAGGATCCCATAGTGACGTATCAATCCAGCCCCGTCGTCATAGCGGGGCGCCTGCGTCGCTATCCAGAAAAGAATCAGTAAATTCACTGGATTGCCGCGTTGGCCTTTAGTGCCTCCTCGCAATGACGGTGACATGCTCACGCGCTGTTTTTCCAGTCAATCAACGCTCCCTAGCTTAATAGCACCTAACAGGTTCGGTCACCACACTTTGCCATATTGTTTCCCATCCTTTGGAGTGGGTGAAGTGTGGAAAGATTTTATTATGCACGCATTTGGAGTCGCTTTTTTTTACAAATTCTTCAGCTATGAATGGCGGCACAGCTTTATCGTCTGCTCCAGAGAGATGAAGTTGGGGTATGTTGCGGATTTGATGGGCATAATCAATAGGGTTCAAAGATTCTGTCATCTGCATGCTATTATGGTGGTTATTAAAAGCGACATGGTCTAAATTCCCCGCAATGGTTACGATGCTTTGAACTTTTGGATTACGCGCTGCAATTAAGGCGGCCATGCCGCCACCACCTGAGAAACCTATTAAATTAATGGGTTTGTCATGGGTTATTTTATTAATTACTGTGTTAAGCGATGCCACCGAATCTTCGGACATACGCTTAGTCGTCCAGTAGCTAGTGTTACATACACCTACATTATCTTCAATGGTATATTGGCAAGGCCTTGCGATATAGATAACATTAGGTCGGTGATCTAAAGAGGCTAAGCGAATTAGGATCGGGTTCATCGGAGTAGGGTCGGAATAGAAAATATAACCATCACCTTCTAGATATATTGTGTAAGGCTTAGATGGGTCAGTGATTTTTTGATAGGTATATATTTGAAATTTATCACCTTTTACCAATTGACTGGTGAAGTGAGCGTCATCCGCTATATTATCAGCAAGTGCTTTACGCTCTTTTGGACTCATGCTGCATGAGGTTAGATAAAAGAGCGTAAAGAGGATGAAGAGATGTTTAGAAAGGGATTTCGTCATCAAGATCGCTATGATTAAAAGTTGAGCTGCTGTCATTACTAGATTTGCCAGCATTGTCTGATCCATATTCCGAGCCGCCTCTGCTGTCTAGCATAATAAGGCTAGAATTGAAGTTTTGTAAAACTACTTCAGTTGAATATTTTTCAATGCCAGCATTGTCCACCCACTTTCTGGTTTGCAAAGCACCTTCGATATATAGTTTACTACCTTTTTTTACATAATTTTTAATTACATTGACCAGGCCATCATTGAAAACAACAATTCTGTGCCATTCTGTGCGTTCTTTTTTTTCGCCGGATGCGCGGTCACGCCATGATTCGGTGGTTGCAATGGAAAAAGAGGCAATTTCTTTACCCTCATTTGTGCTGCGAATTTCTGGGTCTTTACCTAGATTTCCTATTAATGTTACTTTGTTTAGACTTCCGGCCATAAGTGTATCCTGCTTTTGTTGAAAATATATATTGCAATGATAAAAGAAAAAATCCTATAATGCTACAGATTTCTTTCTATGAGTTGCGAAATATTTATGCCTGAATATATACAAGAATATATTAAAGTTAGAGGTGCTAAAGAGCATAATCTTAAAAATGTGAATGTTGATATTCCGCGCAATAAGTTTGTGGTGATCACTGGCCTTAGCGGATCGGGCAAATCGTCACTTGCGTTTGACACTATCTATGCCGAAGGGCAGAGGCGCTATGTGGAAAGCCTTTCTTCTTATGCTAGGCAGTTTTTACAGCTCAATAATAAGCCAGATGTAGAATCGATCTCTGGTCTTTCTCCGGCAATTGCGATTGATCAAAAAACCACTTCTCGTAATCCGCGTTCTACTGTGGGCACAATTACTGAGATATATGATTATTTAAGATTGCTTTTTGCAAGAATTGGTGTGCCATATTCACCAGCGACAGGTCTTCCGATTAAAAGCCAAACCATTTCAGAAATGGTGGATATCATTCATGCTTTGCCAGAAGAAACTAAAATTCATATATTAGCGCCAATTGCTAGGGGCGAGAAGGGTGAGTTTCGTAAAGAGTTAATCAATGTAGCTAAGCAAGGCTTCCAGCGCGTTGTGATTGATGGCGACACCTATGATATTGATGATCTGCCCAAAATAGAGAAAACCAAACATCATAATATCGAAGTTATTGTTGATAGGTTGATTATTTCGGATGAACTAGGTAATAGAACGGCTGATAGTATTGAGCTGGCGCTGAAATTAGCAGAAGGTATTATTTATATTGATATTATAGAATTGCCAGAAGGGAAAGATTGTCATTATTCAGCGGGGGATAGAATTACTCTGTCTGAGAGATATTCATGTCCCGTTTCTGGTTTTCAATTAACCGAAATTGAGCCACGTATTTTTTCTTTTAATAGTCCTTTTGGTGCTTGCCCAAAGTGTGAAGGGCTCGGTAAAGAAATGTTCTTTGATCCTGGTATGATAGTGCCAAATAGCTCTTTATCAATTGAGGATGGCGCAATTGCTCCTTGGGCAAATTCAAAGTCAAAGTTTTTCATTCAAACAATAGAATCTTTAGCTAAACATTATGGTTTTAGCATGAAGATGCCTTTCCATAAGTTAGATAAAAAGATTCAGAATATTTTATTCTATGGTTCTGGCGGGGAAGAAATAGAATTTACTTATTTTGATGGTAATCGTAACGATAATATTACACAGACTTTTGGTGGTATTATTGCCAGCTTAGAAGAGAAATACCGTAAAGCGGATGTGCAATGGATGCGCGATGAGCTCGATAAATATCGTTCTGAAAATAAATGCAGCGCTTGCGCGGGTTATCGTTTAAAAGATGAATCACTTTGTATCAAGATTGATCATCTGCATATTGGGCAAGTTTCCGAGATGACCATTACTCATGCTAGGGAGTGGGTGTCTAATTTAAATAATCACCTCTCTAAACGCGATCAATTAATAGCTGAGCGTATTGTTAAAGAATTATACGAACGTCTTAGTTTCTTGATCAATGTGGGTTTGAATTATTTAAACCTATCTCGTGAATCTGGAACTTTATCAGGTGGAGAAAGCCAAAGAATCAGACTTGCTTCGCAGATAGGTTCGGGTCTTAGCGGCGTGCTATATGTGCTTGATGAACCTTCTATCGGCCTGCATCAACGCGACAATGAGCGCCTTATTGCGACGTTGAAGAATTTACGTGATTTAGGTAATACCGTGCTTGTTGTAGAGCATGATGAAGAAACCATGCTTGAAGCTGATCATATCGTTGATGTTGGCCTCGGGGCTGGTATTCATGGTGGTAGAATTATTGCAGAAGGCAAGGTTGAGGATATTAAGAAGAATGCAGAGAGTATTACGGGGCAATATTTAAGTGGTAAGAAGTGTATTCCGATTCCTGAGAAATTAAGGACGGGCCACGAGGGTAGGGTGATAACGCTTACAGGGGCTACGAGTAACAATTTGCAGAATGTGGATGTTACTTTGAAGCTTGGCACGTTCACTGTGGTTACAGGGGTTTCTGGTAGCGGTAAATCTAGTCTTATTATTCATACGCTCTATAAAGCAGCGATGAAAAAGCTTGAAGGCACATTATCTATTCATCCCGGTGAATATAAAACTCTTACAGGTTTAGAGCATATTGATAAAATTATTGATATTGATCAATCGCCAATTGGCCGTACCCCACGTTCGAATCCTGCAACTTATATAGGTGCATTCACACCTATCCGTGATTGGTTTACAGAGCTTCCTGAATCAAAGGCTAGGGGCTATAAAGTTGGTCGTTTCTCTTTTAATGTCAAGGGCGGACGGTGCGAGGCTTGTCAAGGCGATGGTCTGATTAAAATTGAGATGCATTTCTTGCCAGATGTTTATGTTAAATGTGATATGTGTGATGGCAAGAGATATAATAGAGAGACTTTGGAAATCAAATATAAGGATAAATCTATCGCTGATATTCTTGGAATGACAGCAGAAGATGCGATGAATTTCTTTGACAAAATTCCAGCTATTCATGAAAAACTTCGTACCTTAAATGAAGTAGGTCTTGGTTATATTAAAGTAGGGCAATCAGCTACAACTTTATCGGGAGGAGAAGCGCAGCGGGTGAAGCTGGCTAAAGAGCTTTCAAAACGTTCAACAGGTAAAACTTTATATATTCTTGATGAGCCTACTACGGGGCTTCATGCCGATGATATTAACCGCTTATTACAGGTTTTACATAAACTTGTCGATATGGGTAATAGCGTGCTGGTAATTGAGCATAATATGGATGTAATCAAAACAGCAGATGTGGTAATAGACATAGGCCCAGAAGGTGGCAATAAAGGTGGAGAAGTCGTGATAGTCGGAACTCCGCAGGAAGTCGCTGCTTGTGAGCGTAGTATTACTGGGCAGTTTTTAAAGAAATATTTGTAAGTTTGTGAGTTTAAGTGGTGTCATTATAGTTACTAATCTTACCACCATAAGTAGATTATCTTTGCGCAATAAAAACCCTGAATAGTCTTAAGTAACATATAGGTTAATATCCACAAAATTGGTGGATAAGTATGTGGAAAAGATGAGGACAAACTCGGCTTCTCCTATTCAAATCAACCTTTTCTACTATGCGATGAAAAAAGAGGCAGAGCCCTAAAAGCCTTAAAGTAACGTCGTTGTATAATAACTAAAATATTAACCAAGTAAAAATATACCAGCAATAGAAAGTCTTAAGGAGCTATGTGCATAAATCACACATACTTTATGTGAAAAAGGTGCGTTTTAATTAATAAATGTTGTGCAAAAAAATCTACGCATCCAATGAACCCTAAATTACTATAGTCTTTGTAGTGGAAGTAGCATCTAGGCGTGAAGCTTAGGGTTCCTATATTAATAGGTGAGCAGCAAATTTAGGCGATGATAGTTTAAATCAAAGGACTATATAGCGATATACGTGGTAATTCTGCATAGTTAGGTCCTTTTTTTGCTTTTTATTTTTAAATCACTTACTTTCTGATTTCCTT
Source organism: uncultured Rickettsiaceae bacterium (assembly GCA_964436105.1). Classification (GTDB taxonomy): domain Bacteria; phylum Pseudomonadota; class Alphaproteobacteria; order Rickettsiales; family Rickettsiaceae; genus JAGOJE01. The sequence continues at coordinate 12,676 of CAYTBU010000014.1, forward strand.
TAGTTTATTATTTTGGCTGGAGGTGAGCTAATGCCGCGCGCGATACAAAAATTATATTATAATATAGTTGTTATTATTATTCTTGCGGGAATAGGTTTTTTATGCACGCAAGCAATGATGGCAATGATGGGAGATCTAAGCCAAGTAAATCAGCCGATTATTCTTGATTGGTGGGCGCTACCAGAATATGCCATGCGTACCATCACTCGTTTTTCGGCTTCAATGTTATTTTCAATCATTATTGCTATTTTCTATGGTACTTTGGCGGCGAAGAATAAAAGGATGGAATGTATCTTAATACCTATTGTTGATATCATGCAAGCTATCCCTGTATTAGGTTTTTTATCTTTTACTGTAGTTTTCTTTGTGAATCTTGCGCCAAAAAGTATCTGGGGCATAGAGATGGCAATTGTTTTTGCTATTTTTTCGGCGCAAGTATGGAATATGATTTTTAGCGTTTATCAATCAATGCTCTCAGTGCCAAATGATTTGTATCAAACAGCTAAAGCTTATGGTCTTAATGGTTGGCAAATATTTTGGAGGGTTGAATTACCTTATGCTATGCCAGGGTTGATTTGGAATGGCATTATGTCAATGTGTGGTAGTTGGTATTTTGTGGTTGCTTCTGAGGTGGTATCAGTTGGTGTTAATAATTATACAGTCCCAGGAATGGGGGCTTATTTAGCTTTAGCTCTAAAACAGATGGATTTAGCAGCTGTAATAAATGTGTTTTTAGCTATTTTAGTAATCATGGTAATTTTTAATGAATTATTATTTAAGCCACTTATTGCTTGGAGTTATAAATTTAGATATGAATTTAGTATTGGCAATTATAGCGCTCCTAGATCTTGGTTTTTAAATTGTTTGCAAGGTTCGGTTTTGCTCACTTGCGTTATGATACCTATAAGATTTGTTACTAAAGCTATATTATATGTAACTTTACCTAAGTTTATCGTACGGCGTAGTACTTTTATTGCTCGCCTATTAGAAGTTATCTGGTGGTGTGTGGTTATTTATGCATCTTATATCGTATCTACAAAAATATATACGCTTTGTGTTGGCCATTTAAGCATAGATGAAGTTTATAATATTATCAAATTGGGTTTAATTACAGGGCTCAGGGTTATGGGTCTTGCAGTTTTAACCTCAATTATATGGGTGCCAGTAGGTGTTTTTATAGGTCTTCGTCCCTCTCTTGCAAGTTTTATACAGCCAATAAATCTATTTTTAACTTCGATTCCGGCGAATATATATTATCCATTGTTTGTAATAATGATTTTACGCTTTAATTTGAATAAAGATATATGGTTGAGTTTTATGATTATTATAGGATCGCAGTGGTATATTTTATATAATGTAATCAGTGGAGCGCAAACCATTCCTAGTGAAATGCTTGAAATAGCAGATATATTTAAGTTAAGTAATTTTACTAAATCAACCAAAATTATTTTGCCAACTATCTTGCCATTTTATATTACGGGTATAATTACATGCACAGGAGGGGCTTGGAATGCAAGTGTGGTTTCTGAAATTGTAACTTGGG
>CAYTBU010000014.1:14228-22068 GCA_964436105.1 uncultured Rickettsiaceae bacterium
TATAACTTCCTGTATCATTTTTGAATTTCAAATCAGGGCTTGGATCATATATTGCAATACATACCAAAAATGGTGATTTTCCCGAGATTGCGGTTGGTTTAATTGTGATGAGTATATTAGTGGTAGGAATTAATAGTTTAGTTTTGCAGCCTTTATATGATTACGCGGCTGATAAGTTTAGATTGGAATGAAGCTATGAAAGAAAAGAAGATTATAGAAATTAAAGATGTTAATTTTGAATATCATGATCAAAATAATCATATTAAAATCCTTGAAAACATTAATATTGATATCAGAGAGAATGAAATTGTAGGAATCTTAGGGCGCTCTGGAGCTGGTAAATCTAGCCTTCTTAGGATTGTTGCAGGATTGCTAAAACCTTCTTCTGGTAATATATTGTATTATGGCCATGAGCTTGAATATACAGAGCATAAGATGGCGATGGTTTTCCAAAATATTGGATTAGTGCCATGGCTTAATGTTTATGAAAATGTATCTTTGGGGCTAGAAGCAAAAAAATTACCCAAGCATATTCATGAAGACGAAGTCAATGATGCTATTGATATAGTAGGGCTTGGTGGTTATGAACAATCTTATCCTAAAGAAATTTCTAATGGTATGAGGCAGCGCGTTGGCTTAGCTCGCGCTTTAGCAATTGACCCAGAGGTGCTGCTTTTAGATAGCCCATTTTCATCGTTAGATTATATTACAAAAGATGCTCTCCAAGCCGATTTGCTCGATTTGTGGTTTAAGAGATATTCTATTCCTTTAGAAACGATATTATTAGTTACTCATAATATCGAGGAAACCGTCTCTTTATGTGATAGAGTCTTGATTATGTCATCTAACCCCGGAAGAATTGTTGAGGAGATAAGAATTAATCTTCCTCATCCTAGAGACCCACATTCGAAAGAATTTCAAAGCTTGGTCAGTAAAATATATCTAGCTATGACAAAAGACACTTCCTCAGTTAATTCTGTAAATAATAGTAAGCAGAAAAACTACCCTCAAACGATTAGTGTTAAATCTTTAATTCATTTTCTAGTGACTATACGTGGAGAGGAGGTGGAGAATAATGATACAACCATTGCAAAGATTACTGAAGACTTACATCTCTCTAGTGATCAAATATTGATCTTGACTGAATGTTTGGTGCTATTGAAATTTATTAAAGTCGCGGGTGATAAAATTAGTCTTACGGCTTCTGGGCAGATTGTGATTGAAGCTGATGACGAGGCTAAAAAAGTAATTTTTAGAGAACATTTGGTCCGAAATGTTAAGTTTGTATCGGATCTTTATAGTAAGTTGCGAAAAGCCAAAATGGGTGGTATAAGTAAGGACGTTGTCCTAAAAACTCTAGAAAAAACTTTCACTAAGCGTGAAGCTAAAAAAATTATTGAGGCCACAATCTCTTGGGCTATATATGCCGATCTGTTTATATATGATCATAAATTAGAGCGTCTTGTTGTTGTTGAAAAGTAGATTGCATTTTAAATCGTAGGAATATATGGATCAGTCAGTTAAAGAAAACCTAGCTTTAAGCTATCAAATTATAGCTTATTTAGGTTATGATGATCATACTTACACTCATTTATCAGCTAGGCCTAATGGTGCGGATTATTTTTATATTTTGCCATTTGGTTTGCGTTTTGAAGAAGTAACTGCCGATAATTTGCTAAAAGTAGATTTTGCAGGGAATATTTTAGATGGAAGTGAGTTTCAATATAATCGTACAGGATATATTATTCATGGATCCGTTTATCAGAAGAGAGCCGATCTTACAGCCATTTTTCACAATCATACGCCTTATAACGTTGCAGTATCAGCGATGAGGGAAGGGCTTCTTCCAATTAACCAATGGGCTTTGCATTTTTATAATAAAATTTCCTATCATGATTATGATTCTTTAGCACTTGAATATAGTTCTAAGTTACATGAAGATTTAGGTGAAAACTTTTCTATGTTTTTACGTAACCATGGCACTATTACATCAGGACGTACTATTTGGGAAGCAATGTTTTATACCTATCATCTAGAGAAAGCTTGCGAGGCTCAGGTGCTGGCCTTAAGCGCTAATCGTGAGCTTATCATTCCACCCGAAGAGATATGCGAAAAGGCAGTAAGGGATCTATTATCTTTCGAAAAAGACCTAGGCCTTCGGGATTGGAAAGCCTGGGAGAGAAAGGTGGGTAGGTTTAAAACTAATATCAATAATATTGAGATTGCATATGAATTCTAAAATGAAAGTACTGGATATATATAATGATAATGTTTTTAAGCGCAAAATAGCAAAAGAAGAAATTGTAAAAGCAAAAAAATTTATAGATTTTATTTTTAGTATATATCCTCAGATAAAACAAACACATGAATGGCTTGAGCAGATATCTTGGGGTGATTATCAGGCCAGATTAAAGAGCAATATTGAAAAATCATTGTTTGAATTTGAGGCAGAGGCGCGAGATGACGGTGATGAGATTCCTAGCTCAGGATTAAAGGGTATATATTTTTGCCTTGGTGGTGATTGCATGACCTTAAGTATTGGAGGGTCTCTATATTTTAATGAGGCTGATTGGGCTGGTAATGCTAAATTTTATCTGAGTGAGCGAAATGAGAGGGCCATTATCATGGATATCGCTGATAAGATTGAGCAACTTACAACAAAAGAGATAGAAAGTATTATATATTTATTTGTGGCTTTCACTTTATTAGATCTGTTAAAAGAAGTAAAAAACATTCCACATCTAATAAGTACTGGAATTGCTATGGGATTTTCTGATGGTGATGAGCTAATTTTAGGATATTTTAAGAATGCAGAGTTTGTGCTCGATATTCAAGTAATTAAGAATGGAGTTTATAAAAATCCTTCCTCAGCTGAAGAATTGCAGATATTACGCACAAGAAAACCTACCGGTCCCCTATGGGAGTATATACGGCATAATTATACAGATTTGCTTCGTAAAAACGGTTTATACTTAAAACTAGACTGTGGAGGAGAAGAAGAAGCCGAGAGAATAGCGGTGGAATATAGGCAGCATATTTTTATAAATAAATGTAGGAAGTGTGGCAATATCAAGAAGACTCCCGTAGCAACCCAATGTTTGAACTGTATGGATTTTTCTCCTCCTAAACCTTACTATCCTAAACCTTACAATATATTGCACAAAATACTCAATATATTTAAGTAAAAAGACCTAGGCCTTCGGGATTGGAAAGGCTGGGAGAGGAAGATTAGGGGCGGTAGGAAAGCGTGAAGGTTATTTTTCTAAGTGTGAACCATTTTAAAGCTTCAGTGTCATTTCTTGCAATATCTTGACTCCCTAAGTAAAGAAAACCTAAATTAAATTGAGCTTCTGAATGACCTTGCGCTGAAGAAAGTTTGAACCATTTAAAAGCCTCCGCAATACTTTTTATAATTCCTTTGCCATGGAAGTAACAGGTGCCTAAATTATATTGTGCTATTGCATCCCCTTGTTTCGCTGCGAGTGTAAACCACTTGACTGCTTCTGATTCATCTTTTATAACGCCTTTGCCAGTGAAGTAAGCCATTCCTAATGTGGTTTGAGCTTCGAGTAGGCCTTGTTCTGCTGCAAGTTTATACCATCTAACTGATTCTGTATAATTTTGTACAATTCCTTCACCACGTAAACAAGCTGTGCCTAAATTATATTGCGCTATTGCGTCTCCTTGTTTTGCTGCGAGTGTAAACCACTTGACTGCTTCCGCAATATTTTTCACAACTCCTATACCATCGAAGTAAGCGGCCCCTAAATTGTATTGTGCTATCATCTCTCCTTGCTCTGCTGCGAGTTTTATCCATTTTACTGCTTCTGCATCATCTTTTTTAATACCTTTGCCAGTGCCATAAGCTACTCCTAATTCGGCTTGAGCTTCGGGTAGGCTTTGTTTCGCTGCAAGTTTATACCACTTCACCGCTTCCTCGTCATCTTTCACAACTCCAACACCATTTGCGTAAGCAGAGCCTAAGTTGTACTGTGATCTAGCGTGTCCTTGCTCCGCAGCAAGTTTCCACCATTTTATCGCTTCTTTAACATTTTTTGTAACTCCTATCCCCCTAAAGTAACAAGCTCCTAAATTATATTGCGCTATCGCGTCACCTTGCTCTGCTGTGATCTTATAAGATTTTGCTAAATCTAGTTGATCTTGAGCAACATTTCTGCTGATGTCATCATTATTATTTCTTAAATTAGGTCCTGCTTCTGCTGAGACGCTAAATATTATAGCTAACAGTATTATGAATAATTTATGAGTCATGTTGCGAATTTTTTATTTTTATTAATACTAATATAGAATTTTAGTTTGATATATGTGTATTCTTTGGTTCCGTTACTATTGTCTTAATTGCTCAAGCGCTTCTTTGGCTTCTGACAGGCCTTGATCTGCTGCGAGCCTAAACCATTTTACTGCTTCTGTATCATCCCTCCCAATCCCATCGCCCTTGGAGTAAAAAACTCCTAAAAGGTTTTGCGCATTTGCATCACCTTTTTCAGCCATTATTTTGATCATTCTGATATAGCTTTCTTTAGGCATGCCTTCACCGCTTGGGAGTTTTGTGCTTAAATCATTTTGAGCTTTAGCGTCTTTTTCCTCAGCCCTTGTTTTTACTGCATCTGAGTTAGTTAAATCGGGTTTTTGATATTTTACAAAAAATATTATGCCACCAGAGACTATGATTGCTGAAATTATTATAAGTAATTTGTTTTTCATATTAGTGCTTTTTCATCCTGAGGTTGAAGTGTTGTGTTGCGTGTTTGTAATTAATGGTATATGGCATGGCTCTAACGGTGAGGGGGATTGACCCCTCCGCCTATTCTTCGCTCTTACTCTTACGCTTGGCCTTTACTTCTTCTTCTGTTGGCTTTGGATCCACTGGAACTTCTTCCGCATTAATATCTTTGCCAGCTAGAAGATTCTTGATTTGAGTGCCAGATAAGGTTTCGCGTTCAATCAAAGTTTGTGCGAGTAAATGCAGTTCAGATAAATGTTTGGTTAGAATCTTTTTAGCGACATTATATCCTTGATCGACTAATGCTTTTACTTCTTCATCAATTAATTCTGAAGTGTTATTAGAACGCGTAGCGCCACCTCGTGAGTGAGAGTACATATCTTCATTTGATGCGCCATGATAGATAGTACCAATTTTTTCGCTCAGCCCCCATTCTGTGACCATTGCACGGGCCATTTTGGTAGCCATTTGGATGTCTGATGATGCGCCAGAGGTGACTTTGTCGTGCCCGAAGATCATTTCTTCTGAGACCCTTCCAGCCATTGCAACGGCGATATCCGCTTCCATTTTATCACGTGCCATTGAGAAACGATCATTCTCTGGTAGGCGCATTACCATACCAAGAGCGCGACCACGTGGAATGATCGTGGCTTTATGAATAGGGTCAGATGCTGGAAGATAAATGCCTACTAATGCATGTCCGCCTTCGTGATAAGCAGTTAGTTTCTTTTCTGCATCTGACATTGCCATAGATCTTCTTTCTGAACCCATCATCACTTTATCTTTTGCTTCTTCAAGATCGATCATATCAATTGCTTGCTTGTTTTTTCGTGCGGCAAGCAAGGCTGCTTCATTCACAAGGTTTGCTAGTTCAGCCCCGGAAAAGCCAGGTGTGCCTCTTGCAATTATTCTAGCATCTATTTTGCCATCTTGTTTTACTTTCTTTAAATGTACATTTAAAATTTTTTCGCGGCCATGTAGGTCTGGATTCGGCACCGTGATTTGGCGATCAAATCTGCCAGGACGAAGTAATGCTGGATCAAGCACATCAGGGCGGTTGGTTGCTGCAATAATCACCACGCCTTCATTAGCTTCAAAGCCATCCATTTCAACAAGCATCTGATTTAAAGTTTGCTCTCTTTCGTCATTACCACCACCAACACCTATACCTCTATGACGTCCTACGGCATCTATTTCGTCGATAAAAATGATACAAGGGGCATTCTTTTTTCCCTGCTCGAACATGTCTCTTACGCGGCTTGCACCAACACCAACAAACATTTCCACGAAGTCAGATCCTGAAATACTAAAGAAAGGTACATTTGCTTCCCCAGCAATTGCTCTTGCAAGAAGAGTCTTACCAGTTCCTGGAGGGCCAATTAATAAGCAGCCTTTAGGAATCTTACCACCGAGCTTTTGGAATTTGCTAGGATCTCTAAGGAAATCTACTATTTCTTGTAGTTCATCTTGCGCTTCATCGATACCAGCGACATCTTTAAAGGTGATTTTAAGGTTTTTTTCAGATAATAATTTGGCTTTAGATTTGCCAAAACCCATAGCTCCACCTTTGCCACCGCCTTGCATTTGACGCATAAAGAATATCCATACGCCAATTAATAATAGCATTGGGAATGCTGACAAAAGAAGGCTCATGAAATAATTCATTTTGGTATTTGGAGGAGTAAGATCAAAATGAGTGCCGCTGGCCGCAATACGAGTGATTACATCTGGATAATTACCAATATAAGCACTAAACTCTGTGCCGTCAGTTAATTTACCTTCTACGTTTGCGCCATCTATACGTACGTTGCCTACGTGTTTTTCATCTAATTGTTGAAAGAATTCAGATAGAGTTAATTTATGTTTGTCTCCTTTTAAGCCATCGCCCTGGAATATGCCAAAAGATAAAATAACTGCAAACACAGCTACCCAAATTAATATATTTTTATTTATGTTGTTCATATTAACCTAACAAAAGTGAATTAAACGCGATGTATAATTGGGCTCAAAAACAAAAAAGACATCCTTAAAAGTACCGCTATTATAGTAATCTATATGAGGTATGGCTACAACTTTTTCAAGGTCAAAGACCACTGGAATGGTAAATAAAATGTTTTTATTTAGTTTATTGCTTTGTTTTATGAAATTTGTATCTTTTTTGAGCTCTATATAATCACTCATACTAAGGTAAGACACAGTTAAATCCTTATCGCTCAGATTACATCTCCATCTATTATCCCACTTAATTTCTGTCGATAGAGCAATGGGGGTAGGGGGTGCTTTGCCAAAACAGCGATAAATGGTAATGTTACTGCCTTGTTTCTGGAGCATACATCCGTGTAATGTTACTTTGCATGATTCGTTGGAGGAGAATTTATTTAATATTCTTTCTATAGACTCAGCTCGTGGCATATTATCAGCGCCACTTACCATTGTGAGTAAATGCGATAGAATAAGGGCTTCTATTTCATTCAAGTGAGGGTTGAAATCATAGATCGCGGTACCATCCCTAGAGATGATAACTCTTTCTCCTAGCTCTTTGACAAAAAGTTTTTTTAAGTCATCAGCAGATTTTTTTAAATGACTTAAGCTTTGCAGGATTCGCGCTTTAAATAGATCTGGATCTAATTCTATCGGCATGCTAGCAATCCATTTACGTATATTGCTCCTTTGATATTTAGGATCTTGATTGGATGGATCTTCGCAAGGGGTTAGTTGATGTTGTAGCACAAAGCTTTCCAATTGGCGCTTGTAAACATTAGATAATGGACGTAATATCCTTATATTGTTGTAATAATTAACTTCACTGCTTGTAAGACCAACAAGTCCACTTGCTTTTGAAAGTCTGATGAAAAAATTCTCTATCTCGTCATCGGCGTGATGAGCGGTCAGAAGGCAATCGATATCATTTTCTAAGCAATATTTAGTCAGTAGGTCATAGCGTGCTTTGCGAGCGCTATCATGCATTGACGAGGTGCTATCTTCTTTATGCCAGGCAAGAATATGATGAGTAATATTTCTTTCATTACATATTTTGGCGACATAGCGTGCTTCTGCCAAAGATTCTTTTCTTAATTGATGATCCACTGTGAGGGC
>CAYTBU010000015.1:0-21997 GCA_964436105.1 uncultured Rickettsiaceae bacterium
AGAAGAACGCCGCAATTGGAGTTAAGCACGACATTTGAACTTTGCGTTGACATTATCTGCGAGCGCAAAGTTGTAATCGCTAATTTTAATATGAACTCTTTCATGCACTTATTCTCTATTATCTTTAGCCTTCTAATAAGAACCAAACTATATTTTTATATTGCTGGACCTTCTTTCTCCTTTTTTCTGACGTTATACCCCCTAGCAGTCTTTTGTATCTTAATTGCCGCGTTCGCTTTGTCTCTTGGGCTTGGACCTTTAGGTGGTGGTGGTTTTTGCTTGCCTGCTGCAGTAGATGTCGGCGCTGGTGGTGGTTCGTTATGAGTAGAAGCATTCGCCGCTACTGCTGTGGGCTTCACTGCAGCTGGGGCTAGAGGTGGCTGATTAAGAGCTTTTTGAGCTAATTCATTTAGTTCTTTTTGGTTCAGTTTAAGTATGGCATCATTTATATGGTTACTATTATACTTTTCTAAAGTAGACATCAAAGAACTTCCTTCTATCTCTGCGTACCTTGGAATATTGGCTTCATTTTCTAAAAAAGTGGAGATAGTTCTTATCTCATCATTAATCTTATTTACGGGTACATTATAATGCTTTTCTTCGGGAGATGTTCTCCCAGCTAATTTGTTAACCCCCGCTACAACTATAGTTACTATAGGCTTTTCTTTAGGTAATGCTTTAAAGCCGCCTTTTAGGAGATCTCCAGATTTATAAGGACGAACGGTCAAGTCTCGATATTTGTCATCATTCTGAAATATTTCTTTTATTTTCTCTACAACTTGGTTTTTTTTATCCGGATCTGAAATTATACTGGCTACATCAAATTCTTTAAGAGTTGATAGCAATTGTTTTTTTAGTTTATCTTGAGGCTCAATATGCTCTCCTTTAAATACAGCATTAATTACTTGATTTGCTGCTTCATCCCTACGCTCGCCCCTGGCTTTGGACATAGCTAATTTTAATACTTCCTGATGTTTTGCGCTACGTACTATTGGTTCGTCGTTTTTTATTGGTTTTTTTGGCATAATCTTCTTTGTTATTACAGTTAATATACAAAATAGTTTAGCATAACCAGCTTATAAACGAACATAATAAAAACTTTTCAGCGCTAAAATCACAAGCGCTGCGGCAATTTTGCTTCATTACTTAAACAACCCTTTGAGGCCTTTTTGTAGTAACTGCTTTGCCGCATCGTTAGGGTCTTGTTGTACTTCTTCGCTCTTAGAATCGTCATCATTAGGCCGACTATTTCCGCCACCAAGCAAGCCATTAATTAAATCTTTAGGATTGGTTTTACCTTGTTTTAAATTCTCAATCACCCCTGTTAAAGCATTTTTAGCTAAATATTCCCAAATAGCTTTAACATCTATTTTATTTTGCGGATTATCAAGAGAGCCATAAAAACGGACTTGCACTGGTGGGAAGTTTTTTACCCCTGAATTTATTATCGTGATAGTATCTAGCGAATATTGCGGCAAATTGATCCACCCCGTCGTAGTAGTCGATGTTTCATTGGAGATAAACTCACATTTAGTGATATTCATCACACCTTTACTCACAGAAGTTTCAGCGCTTAAATTAGAAAACACTGTTTCACCCTTACCGAATGCATTGCCTAGGCTTTGCCCTAGAGCAACTAAATCTCTTGGTTTGTTTAAAGCCTGAGTGATTTTTTGTAAATCCATTCCGCTGATTTTACCATTTTTACCGCTTACATTAATATTACCGCGTAAATTGTTGATATAATCAAACTGGCTAACACCCTGCGTCTGAAGATCACAGGCTACATTTAATGCACCATCAATGATCTTGATTTTTCCTGATTCTGCTACAATATTACGAAGTATAGCATTCTTTAGAGCAAAATTTACTGTAACGGGCTGCGAACCTTTTCCTGATATACTCCCCTCACCTTCGAGATTGCCGCCATATAGCCCCGCAGCTAGAGAATTAACAGTTAAAACGCCATCATTTAATTTAGCCTTCATTGCAAGATTATCTAAACTTAGCGATCCAGCAATTAGCTTAGGCATTTTAAGGCTAATCGTACCATTTGCGCCACTTAATGCAGAAAGATCGATTTTGCTCTTTGGCCAACCCCCTACTCCAGATGAAGCAACTGGCGCGCTCCCTGCCCCGCTACTAGGCGATGATGGTAATTTGCTTAAGTTAGTTGCCGCTAGAGCTAAATCTAACTTAAACGAAAGAGGTCCACCAGAGCTAGGAATGGTGACATCTAAATCTAGATTATCAACGGTAAGAACATTCCCCCGGTCAATATATTGCAATTTACCACTTTTAATTCTGATATCGCTGATAGTAAAGGGTGAATCATCAGCAGCGGCACTATCTTTTTGCTCGCTTGATGGTTTCGGAGCGCTATCGCTAGAAGTTTGTAACTCCCATGTAGCCTTACCAGCGGCTAGTTTTTCAAGATTAATAATAGGTTTGTTTAGCTCGAGGGTATCTATAACTATTTTACCATCAAAAAGAGGAGATAACAGCAACTTTGCTTCAATGAAGTCCACTGCAATCAAATTTGCAGCTTTGGCGCCTGGAAGTGAGGATAGAGTAACTTTGTTGAGTTTAATTTGTGGAAATGGCAAAATGGCAAAAGTAATATTGCCATCAATTTTTAAATCACGCCCTGTATGTTCTTTGACTTGCTCCGCGATGATAGACTTATAGCTATCCACGCTTATAAAAAAAGGAATAGCAAGTGAGATAATGATTATTACGCTAAGCGTTGCAATAATATATTTTACGGTTTTCATCATAAAGGTCCTATCGAATGTTATCTTCGTCACAGGCGAGGCGCGCATGCGCCGTGGTGGTTATCCAGTAATATAGCCTTTGACTATATTTTATAGCCCTTTAGACTATAGTGATAAGTAAATTTACTGGATTGCGACGTCGATCTGAAGACCTCCTCGCAATGACGGTATTTATCAATAATAACCGCTTATGTAACTAAAATCAAACCTCGTGATCATATTTTTATTACAATTCTGTCAACTGCAGTTTTATTGCCCTCTATGCAAAGTATTATTAATCAAATCTCGTTTTTTAATACATTCTGTAATCTGAGATTCTAAGATTTGCTTTTGCGCGAGGGGTATATTCTTACCTTCTAATCTTGTTTGATAAACCATTATTAAGCCATTATATGCATCGGCTTTGGTATAATCCATTTCTCTACTAAGAAGTTTAGCTTGTTCAAATAGTTTTTCTGATAAATCTAACCCATCAGATGATAAAATATTTAATCTAGCTGATATCCTTTGTTGTAAATTGCAATTCTCTTTCTTCCAAAGAGTGAGCATCAAATAGCCTAACTCATTATATATGGAAGCTTTTTTTCTTGAATTCTCTGCATTTAGCAACTGAAAAAGATTATCATCACCTTGTTTCTCTAAAATATCAGCAAGAGTCTTAATATATTTTTCTGTTGAACTAGAATCGATCTTTATTAAAAGATGATATAAACTGATTTTATTAATTTGAGAGCACAATATGTTATAAGCAGTGTTTGCTTTGATTGTTTTTTGCTTTAAAAGCGATGGATCGTAATCCATAATGTAATCATTGTGATCTTGTTCGACTTCATTATATAAATCTATAAGATTTTTGATTTTCGCTACTATATCTAAGCTAGGTTGTTCTCTGATTTGTTGTGCTATATCGTGTTTTTCTATTGCAAGAATACCTGCTACATAGCTTAGTAACCTTCAAAAAGATTGAGTTTTAAACCTAAATATTGCGCGAGTGTGAAATATTTCCTTCCTCCTTCGAATTCGTTGGTATAAATATAAGTCCTGCCAAGAGAGTAGATTATTCTACTATATATTTCGGGTAAATGTTTGATTATCTGTAGTTCGGTAAATAACTCATCGGGGGTTAAATTGTTGAAATCAGTTTGTATTTTACCTCTAATTTGAACGTAATTTTCAGCTAAATGCTTCGTATATAACAAAATCTCACGAGCTTTAATGCCATCGTTTTCATTATACATATAATAGGATGAAAGAGCATGCAAAGTGTGCAAATACTTCATTAGCACTTCTGAGGACATTTCTGCTTTGTTAAAATATTCTTCTACTTCCTTTAAATTCCGATATTTAAGGATCCTTTCTATTCTTTTTATTACGCTCTGATTTTGCGCTGCTCGTTCTTTTGTAATATTATCTGCTGTGAATTGATCAGCGCTAGAAGTAGATAAGAATTCTTCTAAATTTTTAATAACTACAGATGGATTAGAAGGTAACAGATCATCAGCATTCTCTCTGTTAAGGAATAGGTATAAGGCAGCTATAATTACAATCATCAAAAAGATCATAATAAAATTCTTAAAGCCTAATATTTCATTAACGGATCGCACTCTTGCGATTCGAGTATGAGTAGTATAGTTTACATTCACCTTCTGACAATTCGCTTCAAATTCCGAAATAATTTTTTTGACCAAAGTTGGATCAATTAATTGTGATATAAGCTTTAATAGATCATAGTAATAAGATTCTGCTTTTATAGAATGTATGTCAATTAACTGACCCTTTGTATTAGCGTCCGACAAAACAATATTAGCCATTTTAAAATGACTAATTATATCTTCTGCGTTTCTAAGAAAGTAGCAATAAATATGATCTTTGTGAATTTTATTAGCAATAGACTTGAGTGCAGTTTCAAAATTTAATTTTATCAATAAGCAACGATAATGCTCCCCGAGAGCCTTAAAAGCACCAGCTTTTTCTACAAAGTCTATTATTTGGTCTTTTGAGTGACTACCTAATTTAGTCATTATATTGCGCGTATGAGTGCTGACTGTAGTAACCGCGATATTACAGATGGAGGCAATTTTTTTATCCCCTCTATTATGTATTATGCAAGCGATAATATCGATTTCTCGGATAGTGAATTTAATTCCATTAATTTCCGCAAGGTGCTTTTGATAAAGCTCTTTATACCTACTATAAGAAGAAGCAATGAAAGGATGCATCATGATCTATTTTAAACTATCTTCAAAGAAGATACTATAAAAGCTCGCAAAATCAACTTTAAATTAAACGACCACGCTACAACTTACCCTGTAATTAAATTATCCTTCAGTAATCACATCATGGATAATAATTTGTAAATTATCACGATCATTCCATTTATTGATTTGTAAATGACCTATTATTGATATTTTACTGCGACTTTTAATCAACAAAGCGCCTAAATCATTATCAGTAGAATTAAATGCGATTGCTTTAATAGCTTTAGAACCATAAGCAGTTTGCGTGGGTGCGAGTAACGCGCTGATGTGTTTTTCGCCTACTACATTCGCATTGATCACAAATAGATCATCTATGCGTACCACCGGCTCGTAATTACCATTACCAAATGGCGCTAACTTATTGATTTCATGTACTAAATCCAGAGTTAATGAACTAGTGGTGAGCTCGGCGTCGTATTCAGAAGAATAATTTACTAAAAAATCATTATATTCAGCGGCCATAGTTTGATCTAGAAAATCATGCAGCTGAGCAATGTTTTCTTCTTTAATACTAAATCCGGCAGCCATTGCGTGCCCCCCCCCGTCTTCTAGAATGCCTTGTAATTTTGCATCCACTATTTTAGCGCCAAAATTCACCCCCTTTACGGAGCGACATGATGCCTTCCCAATTCCATCGTTTACAGCAATAATTGCTGTTGGTTTTTGATATTTCTCTTTAACGCGTCCAGCAATAATACCTATCACCCCAGGGTGCCATCCCTGCCCTGCAATTACTATTACATTACGATGACTTTGCCTTTCAGCTTCCCCTAAAGCTTCTTGTAGTAAATGATTTTCTATTTCCTTACGCTCTGCATTATATCTTTCAAGCTCTAGCGCTATATTATGCGCTTCATCTTCTGAGGTGGTTGATAATAAATTTGAACCGAGGTCAGATCTACCAACTCGTCCGCCAGCATTAATCCTGGGACCTATCACATATCCAAGATGATAGCAAGTAGGCACAGAATCTAACCTAGCCATATCTGATAAAATGCGAAGACCTATGTTGTTACGCTTTGCCATGATTTTTAATCCTTGCGCAACGAAGGCCCGGTTTAAACCAATAAGTGGCATTACGTCGCATACGGTACCAAGAGAAACTAAATCCAAATATTGTAATATATCTGGGCAAGGTTTATCATTAAAAAAGCCTATGGTCTTTAAGCGAGAGACAAGCGCTACGATGAATAAAAAAGATACCCCAACAGCGGCAAGATACCTATATTCGCTAAGCTCATCTAGCCTATTTGGATTAATGATTGCCACTCCTTCTGGCAATTCTGCCCCACCTATGTGATGATCGAGTACTATAACATCAAGGCCAATATCTTTTGCAGCACTCAGGGCATCAAATGCCATCGCTCCACAATCAACGGTAATAACTAAATCTACGGCTTTTGCTTTTAAGGCCCGCATAATTTCAGCTGAAGGGCCATAACCCTCTTTGATACGATCTGGTATATAGACCATTACATCAATATTGATATCACGAAAAAAACGCTTTAATAAGGCCGAAGAAGTAGCTCCATCCACATCATAATCACCAAAAATACAAATAGAATCACCTCGCGTAATCGCTTCTATAACTCTAGCTACACCTTTATCCATATCTTTAAGATGAAAAGGATCTGGTAGTAAGTCTTTGATTTTTGGGGTTAAAAAAGATTCTGTTTGTTCTAATGTAATCCCGCGGCTATTTAGCAACCTCGCTATTACTTCACTTATGCCAAGTCTTTGTACCAATTGTTGTACTAAATTATCATTCGATGGTCTTTGTGACCATTTTTTACCTAAGATCGATTTTGACATCTTTAAATCTTCAAATGTTTTGTCTTTAAGCGATAGATCGTTTTTGTACTAGATCTCATTGCTATTGAATGCGTAGTAATGTGATTATTCTTCATCGTCACACCTTTCAGTAAATCTCCATTTGTAACGCCGGTAGCAACGAATATAACGTCACCAGCAGCCATTTCAGATAAAAAATATTGCTTATTGAAATCCACGACTCCCATTTTGGCAGCTCTAGCTTTCTCTATCTCGCTTTTGAATAACAATCTACCCACCATTTGGCCACCCATAGTACAAAGCGCAGCAGCAGCAAGCACCCCTTCAGGCGCCCCTCCAATACCCATATAAGCATCACAAACATTATGAGTAGAAATCACCGCTGAAACATCTCCATCTTGAATTAAAGCCACTTTACTGCCCGCCTCTCTTACTTTTGCAATAAGCTCGAAGTGACGAGGACGATCCAAAATAGTTATTAGTAAATCACTCACATCGCATTTTTTAGCTAAAGCTATGTTTTTAAGATTTGCTACAATTGTATTATCAAGATCTATCAATCTCTCTGGAAAATCAAAACCTATGGCAATTTTATCCATATATACATCAGGAGCATTTAAGAAACCCCCTTGATTTGTTAACGCAAGAACAGATAGGGCGTTATTCCTACCGGTAGCTAATATTGTAGTGCCTTCAAGAGGATCTAAAGCGATATCGACTCTGTCACCCTTGCCACTACCAACCTTTTCTCCAATATATAGCATCGGAGCTTCATCCCTCTCTCCCTCTCCAATCACTACTGTGCCATCTATACCTAGTTTATTTAATTCAGCGCGCATAGCATCAACGGCTACTTGGTCAGCAAGTTTTTCATCTCCTGCCCCCATGAGCCGGTAAGCAGCTATAGCAGCGGCCTCTGTTGCCTTGATTGCGGAAAAAGGTAAGTTAGGGTCAAGTTTCATAATAATGATATTTTTTATATATTCGCTTTTATAATTGCATATTGCGTAAGAATTTGCTATTAAATATTCTAATCTTTTTTATGTATAGCTAAGTCTTTATAACTTGAGCATGTGTTAATCGGCTACTCATGTATTACTCATACACATCGTAGCCTCGCTCCTGTGCTCAAATTAAAATACTTTAGCTATAGTTTGTGCATTTTATAAGATCAATATGCGGCCATGGCGGAATTGGTAGACGCGCAGCGTTGAGGTCGCTGTTCTGCAAGGAGTGGAAGTTCAAATCTTCTTGGCCGCACCAAATTTTAGAATAGTGAGAGGAATATATGTCAAAATCCGATCAACACCACATACTACCATCTCATAAAGATAAGCTTGGCTTCACTTTTGCCTATATTCATGAATTGCTTGAAGAAGGCAATACAAAAAAAGCAAAAGAGCTTCTAGCTAAAATGCACCAAGCTGACTTTGCTGACTTCCTAGATAACGCCAGTTATAAAACTAACGAGCAAGCAATTGCACTCTTAGGCAATATTTTTAAACCAGAAACTCTAGTATGGATCAATTTAAGCACTAAACGCTCTATAGAAACAATTGTTGATGTAAAAACTCTTGCTAATTGGATAGACGCTCTAGATACCGAAGACGCTATTGAAGTATTAGAAGATTTTAGTACTAAGACCAAAGATAATATCCTACTTGTTTTAAGCAAAGAAAAAAGAAAACAGATCCTTGAAGGTTTTACTTATGGAGAGCACACCTCAGGAAGGGTAATGGAAACAGATTTTGTTTCTTTTGCTGATAATTGGACCGTGGAAGAAGCTATCAACTCCATAAGGGAGCAAAATTTACAGCATGATTTTCACGCGGCAATCATTCTTGATTCAAAAAAGAAGCCCGTTGGCAATATTTTATTATGCACTCTACTTAAGCACGCGCCAGACACGCCTATTAAATCTTTAATGAATGAAGATTTTAAAATTGTTACTACTCATACGGATTTAGACCAATTATCCTATATATTTAAACAATATGCTCTTACCATAGTGCCAGTGGTAAATAAAAGCGGTAAATTAGTGGGTACAGTATCTATTGATAATATGCTCTATATTGTTGAACAACAAGCGGAAGAAGACTTTATGCATCTTGGCGGCGTGAATGTGCAAGATACATCTTATTCTTTGTTTTATACAGTGAGACATCGCTTTGCGTGGCTCTTTATGAATTTGATCACCGCTGGCATTACAGCTATGGTGATTCACCAATTCAGCAGCACGATAGCACAGATAATCACTCTAGCATCTATAATGCCTGTAGTAGCCTCCATGGGTGGTAACGCCGGCACCCAGGCTATGACCGTAACAGTCAGGGCAATAGCTAGCCAAGATATTAGTGCTGCTAATTATAAACGCGCTATAATAAAGGAGTTACTTGTTTGTGGGGCAAATGGCGTAATACTTTCTATTATTGGTGGTTTAATGACTTATATATTATTCAATAAATTAGATCTTAGTATAATTTTTGCTTCCGCTGTTGCGATTAATTTCTTTATAGCGGGGCTTTTTGGCTCAGCCATACCTATCATTCTAGATCATTTTGATATCGACCCCGCACCGGCATCGGGTGTTTTACTTACAACCTTGACAGACTCCTTTGGTTTCTTTACCTTTTTAATTCTAGCCTATGTGTTTTTAATATGAGAATTTTATTATATTGTTTATTAGCGATTAGTTTATTTGGTTGTAATCACAAATTTAAAATTAATTATAATTTAAAAGATGGCTTGCCAATTAAAATTCAAAAGAATATACGTGTTGCCTTGGTGCTTGGTGGTGGCGGCGCGAAATGTATTGCTCAGCTTGGCGTGATTTCTGTTTTGGAAGAGAATAATATACCAATAGATTTAATTATTGGCACTAGCGGCGGTAGTATTGCTGGAGCTTTATATGCCGATCATCCCCATGCAGTAGATTTAAAAAAGAAATATTTTAATTTTAAACAGGCTGATTTAATGAGCTTCTCACTATTATCAGCAATTAACGGTACCTATAGCACGCGCGCAAGCATCATTAATGGAGAGAATGGTGAGAAGTTCTTAAATGATAATATGAATGCTAAAACCTTTGATAAACTACAAATTCCATTCATAGCTATTGCAACAGATGTGATTACCGGCGAAACAGTGGCGCTAGATAGTGGCGCAATTTCACCAGCAGTCAGAGCGTCTTACTCTATCCCAGGCCTTTTTGCACCGGTGAAGTTATACGGTAGAACATTGGTTGATGGCGGCGTGACGGCTCCTCTAGGTATTGAAACTGCAAAAGAATATGATCCTGAAATAATCATAGCTGTCGATGTTGGTCGCCCAATTGATAAAAGCGAAGTATCGAATATGATTGATCTAACCTATAAATCTTTAAATATCACTTATAATACTTTGAATAAAATGCTATGCAAACAAGCGGATATTTTAATTCAGCCAAAAGTAGGTGCTGCTGGTTTGTTTGATGACCATAAGAGAGAAGAGTTCTACCAAGCGGGCGTAGAGGCTGCTAAAAAAGCATTACCTGCCATCAAACGCATGCTTAAAGAGAAAGAGAGAAAGAGGAAGTAAGACACCCCCGCTAATCATTTCCGGTGTCTTAATTACCATGCTTAAAGATAAAATCTATATTGATAAACTAATTTAACTATATTACCTTATTATAAAAAGTTACTATTAGAAATATAGTAAATTAAAATGCAATGCTAATTCAACTTAATTTACTATAGTATAAACTTAATAAATAGGTATATTATGAGTAAAAAAACTGAATCAAAAAACGACGATCCTCTTGGTCAAAAATTCGCAAAATTAACTGAAGATTTAAAGCTTGGCCTAGCAAAAGGTGTAGTACTTACAGTAGCGACAGCAGCAACAACAGCCGAACGAGAAGCTCGTGTTAACTTTGCTTATGACCAAGCTGGAACAAAGAAGATAGGTAAAAAGGATAGCCCTAGAAGATAAAGGCAGATACACTACTTAGCCATATTCTCCCGTAATGGCGAGGAGGTCATCATACCGACGTGGCCATCTAGTGAATTTACTTATAACTATATAGCCCATGGGCTATATAAAGATAGTAATTCTGACTATCTAACTGGATTGCCACGGAGCTTACGCTCCTTGCAATGACGATTTCTTTCTTATCAACACCACCAAGAGCACCCCTACTCCAATCCACCAGCTTTGCCATATGCCAAATAAGATCGTGCCGATGAAGAAATAATTGATAAAACACGATGCTGCTATAACGCATATTATAATGCCACCCATACACTTACACAGGCGGCTTTTATAATTTTAAAGAGCATAACCTAAATATAAAAAGCCAAATAGTAAGTTAAAGCCTGAAGTTGATGTATGGCTCTTATTTTTTGGAGCATAAGCTGTTTTCAAACCAAGTGATATTTTCTGCCAATGATAATTTACTCCGATAGATGCAAATGGTACGATTGAGGTATTGTAAGTACTAGTATCCCAATCCTGGGCTGAGTAAGTAGATACAAAAAGATCGCCGTCCAATGATATCTTATCATTAACAAAGAATCTATATCTAGGACCGACGCCTAATACATAGGCATTCCTATCGTCACAATCTCTGAATATCATGGCTAATGTCGCCATAGAGAATGAACTCTCTTTTTGTGCATCACGAAAATCATACCCAATTCCTATACCCGGATTCAGCACCCAAGCGCCATTTTTATCTATGCCACGTGGGGCGTCTTTATAAGCCGGTTTAGTAGAATTTGCTCCTATATGATAAGAAAGACCTGGTATATAAACACCCACTTCACCAGCTGATGCCGCATTAACAAAGAATAAACAAATTAACATTTTAAATAAGTGCTTAAAAAACATAGGCCCCTCAAATCAATATATATAAATCACTTATTAACAATACAATGAAAAAGATTAGTGTCAATTAGACATTTAATTATCTTAATGACTAAAGTTTACAAAATAATTATCTTTTTCTTATCAACACCACAAAAAGTGCCCCTACTCCAATCCACCAGCTTTGCCAGATACCAAATGAAATCGTGCCGATAAAGAAATAATTGATAAAACACGTTGCTGCTATAACGCTATTATTACGAATAGTCCATTTTAAAATATTGTCCACTAGCAACATAAATAACATCAAGCCAATCAGCCCTGTTTCTAACAGAATTTGTAGCACGTTGTTATGTGGATGAAGCGGCAGCAGGCACCATTCATATTGACCATAATGCACTATATCGTTTTCTGTCGCCATATTCTTAGATGAGCTAAAACCATAACCAATGATAGGATGATCTGCTATTTTATGAGCAGCAAAATTCCAAATGAATAACCGGTGTTTTGCCGAATCTGGGATTGAATATTTATTTGAAATTTCTAATGGATCTTGTTTATAAGCAAAAATAGGCATCGCTATGATATATAAAGCAAAACATATGCGCATCAACCATCCAAGCCTCATTCTAGTTAAATAGAGCACAAGATACGCAATACTTGCTAGAATAAAACCAACAAAACCAGCAAGAGAATCAGATAGATAGAGCATGAAGGTCACAGAGGCGTATATGCTAATAGCCAGCATAATTTGCCTTTGCTTTAACAAATTATGCATCACAGCCCAGGAAAGAAGAGAAGCAAAAACCACTCCACGATCTAACCATGGGAGTTCAAATAACATGCTCTTCTGTTGTACTATGCTTTTAAAACTAGTTGAAATAACACCATGTGAATAATATTCAGCAAAGAATAACATTATTGCACAGAGTAACCCATACAATAAAGGCTTCTTAGCTATGTGATAAAGCTCATCAAAAGATGATTTATCTATAGAGGATAAATATAAAGCGGCAATTATAAAAAATAATAATCCACCCACCGCTTTTAAACTTAAAACTAAGTCTGGAGCCCAAAAGCAAGAGATAAAGCACCATAGTAACATTAAAACAATTGGAATAAGAAAGGAGGTACCGTGAAGTAGCTTTGTTTCGTCATTGCGAGGAGCTTTAGCTCCGTGGCAATCCAGTAATATAGATCTTTGTGCTATAAAGTTATATGTAAGTTCACTGGATTGCTTCGCCCTATTGATACCCTCCTCGCAATGACGGTATAGATGTAACGCAATAATAAGCAAAAATAAAATTGCAATCAAGCCTGCAAGAGATAAGCCAGCTAGTAGGCCAAGTGGGATCATGATAAATAAAATAGATTGTATGAATATATTCATTCTTACTTATTTAAAGGATTGCCACGGCATTCTACGGCCATGATTTCGTACACAGGGTGCTCCAAAGTAGCTAGCGCTGGTTGAGAAGATATGAGCCAACCATGAAAGATAGACTTTGCATCTTCATCCGCTTTATTTTCAACAACGTCGAGTAATATTTGATTATTAGGCATATATTGATCAGGAGATTTCCAGCATTTATTTAATTTAATCTCTGCATTATGAAAATACGATGTTTTTCCAATTTTTAAGATGATTTCTTCGGAATTAGCGGTAATTTTATTAAGGGCAATAATTTTTGCTGAATCATAAAAACCAGAAGTGGTAGCAACCCGCTCTATAGCAACATCATCTGCGACACTAAACGCTGAATCTATTTCTGAATCGGGATCTTCTGCTATATCAAATATCGATTCTTCGGCATAGGATGAAAAAGCACATAGAGTCAATAGAATTAAAATTGCTTTCTTCAATAAAGTCATGTAATTAACCCTTATTCTTTATTATTTCTTGCTTTTCTTTTGCCTTGGCTAATCTTAAGAATCTTGCAAATGCAAAAATCATAGAATCAACAAAGCCATCGAAACCGAATACATAATATCTTCTAATAAAAAAGGCCTTAAAGAACCATAGAAAGAATTCACTTATCACTCGAATTTTACTAATCTGACGCCCACTGCTTACTATATCGCCCGCTTGTTCGCTAGAATAAAAATTAGCCTTAGCGACTAATTGCTCGATTGAAGTACCAGAATAATGCAAAGCGGGATAGTTAAATATATAAACATTATCTTTTTCTTCATATCCAGCATTTAACAATACAGCATCATGAGTAGTAGATTTTGATTCATTACCAAAACTAGCATGCCGAGTGTTATATAAACGAATGAAAGTGTTACTAGGGGCCATCAAACGAGGAGAAGCGTCGTTTCTATGCATTATTAGAAAGTTAATTCGATAAGCCTTATATCTATCTTCTATATTGGATTTAAAAATTGCAATAATCTCATCTTGAAGCGAGCTTGTTAGTTCTTCATCAGCATCTATATTAAGCACCCATTGATGTTTGCATAATTTCTCGCCAAAGATTTTTTGCTGAACGTATCCTGGCCATTTATTATAAACAACTCTAGCACCTAGCTCTTCTGCAATTTGCACGGTATTATCAGTGCTACCGCTATCAATTACAATAATCTCATCCGCAACTCTTTGAAGACTTATGATTGCTCGTGCTATTCTATGTTCTTCGTTTTTGGCAATAATAAATGCGGATATTAAAGCCATATTAAATTAACTCTTTATATACATCTAATGTTTTTTTCATCATCAAATCTAAAGAAAATTTTTCAATAACAGACCGTCTGGCTTCAGAGGAGATCTTTTGACCCTTGGTAGTACCTAAGATAGTTAGGCAATAACGTATTTTATCCGCTAAATCATGAGAATCACCAGGTGTTACGTGATAGCCATTAAGTTCATCCGTTATAGTTTCTGCCGCCCCGCCAATATTAGTTGCGATCACTAATTTTTCCATGGACTGAGCTTCAATAACAACACGACCGAAAGCTTCTGGCTCAATAGAGGTAGAGAGTACAATATCAGCAAAATTATATAGACCCATCATATCAGTTTCAGGGCCAAAAATTTGCACCCTGCTCTGCAACTTTAACTCAATAATACGACGCTTTACTCTTTCAGTAAAATTAGGATGCTTTGATAAATCACCAACTATAATACAGCAAAAATCTTCACCTTTTAGTAAGTACAACGCCTCAATTAAGGTCATATGCCCTTTCCAATTAGTCATTCTAGCTGGCAGTAGGATAATAGGCTTATTTCGGCAAATATTGTATTTTTCCTTGAATTTTTCTAACAATTCTGGAGTTGCCTTGTTTGGATCGAAGTGATTATAATCAACACCGCGATGAATAACCCTTATGTTTTCTGGAACAGCATTATAGTTTTCTAAAATATGATCTTTAACAAAATTCGAAACAGCAATTACTCTCTCACCCTTAACCATAACAGAATTATAGAGTTTTTTTAGAGGGGTGGAAAAATTATAAATGCCGTGGAAAGTAGTAATGAATCTTGCGCCGGTAGTTTTAGAAGCTTGGTAAGCGCTCCACGCTGGCGCTCGCGAGCGAGCATGAATAAGATCCACCTCTTGCTCTTTAATAAGCTCTACCATAGTTTTATAATTACGATAGATAGTTACGGGATTCTTACTGGCCACTTTCATTTTGATATGTTCAGAGCCACCAGCAGTGAGATTAGCGACCAACCCCCCTCCCGAAGAAACTACTAGAGAGCGATAGTCATTATCCACCAATGCTTTTGCAACATCTAATGTTCCGCGCTCAACTCCACCAGAAAACAGAGATGGCACTACTTGTAGAATAGTTTTTTTGTGCATACAATTTATTATAGCAAAACAATTTGCTTTTATCGCCCATAAAGAGACTAAAAGCAAGTAAAAAATCAAATCTATCTACACTCCTCAGAAAAAACTTTACAAACTTAAGGAGCTCTAATACAGTTTGGACTAGCTCAATAAATAGGTTTAGTATGCAGCATTTAGCAATTGTTACTGGTGGAATTCGTGGTATTGGCGCATCAATTTCTACTACATTACATAATTTAGGCTATAAAGTTGTCGCTGGTTATAGTAACCAAAGCGATATAGCTCGTGAGTTTCACCGGGCTACTGGCATTTATACTAAACAATGGGATGTATCAAACTACAACTCATGCGCTAAGGCCGTTCAGGATATAGAGCAGCATTTTGGCGAAAAAGTTACAATCTTAATTAATAATGCCGGCAGTACTAAAGATATAATGCTCCATAAAATGGATCCCGCTGATTGGAATGCGGTAATTAACACCAACCTTACATCTTGTTTTAATATGTGCCGTACTGTCATTAATGGCATGAGAGAGCAAAATTTTGGCCGAATAGTAAGTATTAGCTCTGTTAATGCACAGGCCGGGCAAGCGGGTCAAACCAATTATTCAGCAGCCAAAGCTGGAATCATTGGTTTTACCAAAGCCTTAGCTAGAGAGTCAGCCACTAAAAATATCACTGTAAATGCTATCGCTCCAGGCTATATCATGACTGAAATGGTGGCTAAGATTCCATCTGAAGTTTTAGATAAAATTATCGCTCACACCCCTATTCCGAGATTAGGCAGGCCCGAAGAAATCGCTCGCGCTGTTGCTTTTTTGGTAGCGGATGACGCTGGATTTATTACTGGTGAGACTATATCCATAAATGGCGGAAGGAATATGGTTTGAGAATCTCGTCATAACGAGGCGCGCATGCGCGCCGTGGTTATCCAGTTAAATATACTCATTATTTTTTCCCTGAATGCTCGCAGGGTCTCGATTGCCTCGTCGGCCCTTTGACCTCCTCGTGGGTGACGATAACAATAACCAACTAAACTAAAAACTATATGAAACAAATAGATATACCTGAAAATATTATCACATCCATGATTCAAACAAAAGTTTGGACGCCTGAGTGCCCCATAGCTTTAGAGGATCTAAAACTACTACAGCTAAAGCATTACGATTTTAATAATGAGATCAAAAATGGTCAGATGGTAGTGAATGCTAAGATCGCTGAGATAGTACTGTCTATCTTCCAGGAATTATTAGAAATAAAATTCCCAATCGAGCGTATCAACCCAATAGATCATTACCAAGGAAGCGACGAACTATCCATGCATGATAACAACAGTTCTTGCTTTAATTTTCGTAAAATTGCTGGCACAGAGCGTTTATCAAGCCATTCTTATGGCCTGGCTATTGATATTAACCCAAAGCAAAACCCTTATATTCGAATCAAGGACGAATCTACGATAATTGAGCCAATAACGGGATTAGAGTTTCTAAATCGTCATAATCTTCGCCCTGGCATGCTAGAAACTGTTGTGCCAATCTTTACCACACATGGCTTTATCTGGGGTGGAAAATGGGATAACCCAATCGACTATCACCATTTTGAATATAAATAATTCTATTATCGAGCCGCAGATGCGGATTTTGCTTGAGTAGGCGCTTTGTTATTTTGAGAAGGAGCGGGACTAAAAGTGTCTGATTTGTGCTTCGTATCTACAGACCCAAATCCTTTTATTAAGGTAGCTGTGAAATTAGTAGCTGTGGCCTGATCTCGCTTTGATAGAACTTGGCTACTAACTTCCTTTGCAGCCGAAGCGTTTTCTTCTCCTGATTTTGATACTGTATAGCTGTCCAATGGTCTTACTTTAGCGCTTCGAGTGAACTTGGCCTTTAAGTTTGATAACCATCCTTCCTTTTGTGGCGTCTCTATTTTATCCGCTCCTGTAAAAACAGAATCAGGAGTAGTTGGCCTTGTCCCTCCTGGTGTCGCACCTTTATTGTTATCTTTTGAAGCCTCATTAGCGGTATTTGTCTTTGGTCTTATCGTATCCATGAAGCGTTCAACAAACCTTTTTTTGGGCTGCTCTGCTTGCTTTAATGCGTCACTTAGTTCTGGGTGATTTGCTGCGCGGGCCATGTCTGAAGGGGTGGAGCCATTTGCTTTTGCCTTGGGATCAGCGCCTTTCTTTAAAAGTAAATTAGCAGCATCATTATGACCATTGAAAGCAGCCCAATGTAAAGGAGTAAGGCCAGTTTGAGGGTTAGCTTTATTAACCTCAGCTCCACTTTTTATAAGCTCTTGCATTACGCCTACATCTCCCTTCATAGAAGCTGAGTCTAAAGGAGTAAGGCCAGTTTTTGCGGCGCTATTAGGATTAGCGCCCTTCGGACCTAAAAGCTCTTTTATAGCTTTTGTATCTTTTTGCGCAACGCGATTCATCAAGCTATTGGTTTGGAGTTCTTCTTTGTTAGGGTTTTTATTTGGATCTTTATTTTTAATTATGTCATAGTCTTTTATTACCCGCCCTAAATCTCTTGTCTTAGCGCTACTAAGACCTCCATTCTCAGGTCGGCTATAAAATTCATGTAAACTTTTGATTCGATTATTAGCATTCTCCAAGTTAGTTTTAGTGTCTTTCCCCTTACTGCAATCATATTCGCCAAAATTAGGATCAAATATTTTATGACCAGTGATATTGCCATCTCTATCTTTTACTGACTGGACCGCTAGTGCATGCCCAGCTCCGGTTTTGTCATTATCAAAACCAAGCCCAATCATATCGCTATTTTTTAATTTCTCTGGCAAAGCCTCAGTGAATGATTTGTTTGCTAAATCAGTAAGTTGAGGAGTAGGGCCAACAACGCTGGATTGCATACCTGTCTGGTAATCTTGAATTCGGTTTACGAATTTGGTTGAATCTTGTGGGTCCGCTAATTGGTTATTTAATTTATCAGTGTAATTTGCTTCCCTGCGTTTGCTTTCACTTCTGTCTTTTAAATTGTGCCTTGCATAATCTGTACATAATCCATTACAAACGCCCCCTTGATCTAATTTACCTGTATGTTGTGCTATCAGTGCGCTCTGCCCAACACCTCCCCCAAATGAGTTGATTATTTCTCCATCTTGAGCTGTGTCTCGTTCTAATGTTACGCCATCAGCGTCAGATGGTGCCATCATGATTCCTTAATGAATGCTTTAATAAAGGTAACATCCTCAAGTTAATAACGCATTAAAAATCAGATCATTCAATAATCTAATGAACAATATAGAACACCTTGTTGTAAACAGGTGACTGATAAATATCGAACTTGCCCGCAATGACTATAACTCAAGCACGGAAAGCTCCATCTAAATATCACCCAATCTTTTCTTCAATCAGCTTTTTAGTATTCTCTATGCCAAACAGCGCAATGAACGATCCAAGACGTGGTCCTTCAGTTTGCCCAAGTAGAATTTGGTATAGATCTTTGAAGAAATCACGTAAGTTTTCATAACCAGCGTCAGTGCCAATAGCATAGATTCCGTTTTGGATCTCTTCTGCTGTAGTTTCCTCAGGTAACCCTTCAATAAAGGTAATAACTGATTGTAGAATCTTTTTATGATCCTGCGTCGGTGCCATGAAAGTCTTATTAGCTTTGATAAAATCATTATAATAGCTAACTGCATAATCAGCTAAATGATCTAAATAAGGTGCGCTGCTAGGATTTGCTTCTGGCGCATATTTGCTAATAAAACCCCAAAGTACAGATTTATCCTCTGGGTTACAGGCTGAGGCAAGATTAAGCAGCAAAGCAAAAGTAAGGCCAAAGGTTTGAAGCTCTGGCACCTTACCATGATGAATATGATAAGCGGGATTAGCTAGTTTCTTGACTATGTCTTCCTCAGCATGATATTTTTTGTTAAAAGTAATATATTCATCAACATTCTTTGGAATGACATCAAAATATAAACGTTTAGCTTTTGAAGGAGATTGATACATAAATAAAGACATACTCTCCAAGGGAGCATATGTAAGCCACTCGTCCACCGTTATGCCATTACCTTTAGATTTAGAAATCTTTTGCCCTTCTTCATTCAAGAATAGCTCATAGAAAAATTGTACAGGAGCCTTGCCGCCTAAAATACGACATATGCTTGAATAAATCTCAGCATTAGGCATATGATCCTTACCATACATCTCATAATCAACGCCAAGAGATGCCCATCTCATACCGAAATCAGGCTTCCATTGTAATTTGCAATTACCACCAATTACTGGCACTTCCACAAATTTACCTTCTGTATCTTTATATACTACCGTTCCTGCACTGGCATTTACCTTTTCAATCGGCACCTGCAGCACCTGCCCTGTTACTGGGCATATTGGCATAAAAGGAGAATAAGTTGCCTGACGTTCCGCGCGGAAAGTTGGTAGCATTAAATCCATTATTTCATCGTATTTTTCTAAAGCTAGCAAAAGAATAGAGTCGAACATCCCGTTCTTGTAACATTCTGTAGCGCTGAAGAATTCATATTCAAAACCAAAGCGATCAAGAAATGAACGAAGCTTAGCATTCATATAATTCCCATAGCTAGCGGTTTCGCCAAAGGGATCTGGAATAGAAGTCAGAGGTTTATTAAGATTAGCTGCCAGCATTGCTGGATTTGGTAGATTGTCTGGAACTTTGCGAAGTCCATCCATATCATCTGAAAAGCAAAATAATCTAGTTGGTATGTCAGATATCTGTTTAAAAGCTTCACGAACCATAATAGTACGCGCTACTTCACCGAAAGTACCAATATGAGGAAGGCCGGATGGGCCATAACCACTCTCGAATAATACATAGCCCTTTTCTGGGGTTTTGTAATTAATATGCTCTAAGATTCTTTGAGCTTCAAGAAATGGCCAGGCTTTTGATGCAAGAGCATCATTTATGATATTTGACATAAGTTATTTGAGTAAAATAGTTGAATTTTTAAAGCTTTTGCTTCAATATGGACAATAATAAGGAAAAATGCTTTATATGTCAATTTCTACTATAATTAATACTCCTATCAACAAATTATTTATGGCAATCTTTGTGATGGCGATAGGATCATTGTCACTAGCATTCTTTACTGAATTTGTGCTCGGATTCCCTCCATGCGATCTATGTCTATATCAAAGATGGCCATATTTTGCCTTGATGCTCATAAGTTTAATTGCAATGCAATTGAAAAAATATGAGAAACTTTTCTTATGCTTAGTTTTTGTATCTATCCTTTCTTCTATAGGCATTTCTGGTTATCATACAGCCATAGAGCGCGGATTGTTTGAAGGTTCGAGCCAATGTAATCCTGATGTTAATATGCCAGATAATCTATCGCCTGCGCAAATAAGAGAGCAGCTCTACACAAGAGCAGTAGCCACCTGCACGAAGCCGCCATTCAAAGTCATGATGCTATCAATGACCGAGTGGAATCTGTTATTTAATATCGCGCTACTTACCTTTATGTCATTCTATGTAAAAAAAAGAATCTATGCCTAGACCAGAATTTAAAAAACAAAACACTTTCTTAGATGAAACGATAAGGGTAGATCATGCTGGAGAATATGGAGCCAAACGTATTTACCAAGGCCAAATAGCTGCTTGCCGCAATAAAGAAGATCTAGTTTTATTATCAAAGATGCTAAAACAAGAAGAAGTTCATCTAGAGTTTTTTACTAAAGCAATGCAGGAACGTAAAATACGCCCTACTCTATTGCTACCCTTGTGGCATTTTGGTGGATATGCGCTTGGTTTTGTTACTAGCTTAATGGGCACAAAAACCGCAATGCTTTGCACAGAAGCGGTGGAAGAAGTAATAGATGAGCATTACTCCGAGCAATTAGTTGATTTAAAAAACATCCAAGAAGAACAGGTTCTTAAAAGCAAAATCGAACAATTCAGAGAAGAAGAGCTGGAGCATCGTGATATTGCGATAGACAATGGCAGCAGGCAAGCTCCAGCTCATAGAATAATACATACGATAATAAAGTCTATATGTAGAAGTGCTATATCAATAAGTAAGAGAGTGTGATTTGTGGATAATTAAGCTAAGTAAAGTATCGCACAAAAAGCTTGACCACATAATACCAGCGCTTATATAGTCACCATGAGCCCCGACTCATGATCTCGTGAGGCCTTATCTTGTCATTTTCGCAGAGGTGAGGAATCCATGGCAAAGTCTATGTTTTATATGGTTCCTCACCTAAAGCAGGAATGATATAAGAGTCTAGCAATAGAGATAAGACACTACTAACCAAAAAACAGGAAAAAATTATGAAAACCCCATTACCTAAAATCAATACTATACCAAAAGGTATCTATCAACATTACAAAGGACAAAAATATAAATTGATAGATTTTGCTCGTCATTCTGAGTCTTTAGAGGCAATGGTAATCTACCAAGCTCTTTATGGCGATCATGGAATATGGGTACGCCCTCTTGATATGTTTATAGAGAATGTGGAGATCAACGGAGTCTCTAAAGCAAGATTTCAATTGCTTGAAGAAATTTAATGTAATTTTTGACCATTAGG
>CAYTBU010000016.1:0-21286 GCA_964436105.1 uncultured Rickettsiaceae bacterium
TGGTAAAATCCACAAATCCAAGTTCGATATATTGTTTTAAATTATCTTGATTGATCACGTCTTTAAAAAGGCTATGTGTTAATTCGCATAGCCTTTTGTCATTTATGCCAGCCTTTAAGCGCAGGCCCATCATTAAAATTTCTTCTGTTATTTCTTGCTTGGTTAATGGTTCATTTTTTTGGATTCCAGAACCGTTCATTTTTACTGCTTCAAGCCATTTGCTTGGGGCGTGAATGTTCATTACGGCTTTCACGCCGTTATCTTGAATTCTGGAATGCGCACCTGGGCCAATGCCGATATATTCATCATAATGCCAATAGGATAGATTATGCCGGCATTCCTCCCCCTTTTTAGCATAATTCGAAATTTCATAAAGGTTATATCCATTATCACTAAGGTGTTCATTAGTGAAATTATACATATCAGCAGCTACATCATTATCTGGTAAGATAAAGTCGCCGGTAGAATGTTTTTTAAAGAAAGGAGTGCCTTTTTCGATAGTTAGTTGGTATAGAGAGATATGACCACCCGCTATCTTCATCGTGTCTTTTAGTTCCTCTTGCCATGCTTTTAGTGACTGACCGGGACGGGCATAAATAAGGTCAAAAGAATAGCGATCAAAAGTTTTGCGTGCTAATTCTATTGCAGATATTGCCTCGGTGACATTATGTTCTCGCCCTAGAAATTTTAAGTCACCGGCGCGCAGTGATTGTACGCCAATAGAGATACGATTGATGGCAGCTGATTTAAAATCAATAAATTTTTGCGCTTCAACAGATGTTGGATTAGCTTCTAAAGTGATTTCAGTTTCGGTGGTGATTTTACCAAAACTGGCTAGTTTGTTGATGATTTTTTCTACAAGCTTTGCTGGCATTAGAGACGGAGTGCCGCCACCAAAAAAAATTGATGAAATATTGCGGTTTTGAATCTTATGAGAATAAGATTCAATTTCCTTCATATAGGCTTCTTCCCAAGCTTCTATGTCAATAGAGTCAGAGACATGTGAGTTGAAATCGCAATATGGGCATTTGGATAGACAGAAGGGCCAATGTATATATATTGCGATTTTTTTCAAAATATTAAACGGTCAATATTTCTTGTTCTTTGATTTTGATTTGAGCGTCAATTTTGCTAACAAAATCATCAGTAAGTTTTTGCACTGATTCGGACATAGTATGATGTTCATCCTTGTTAATGACATTATCTTTTTCCATCTTTTTGAGCTCATCCATACCGTCACGTCTTACGTTACGTAGGGCAATTTTAGTATTTTCGCCATATTTATGCGCTAATTTCACTAGTTCCTTCCTACGATCTTCAGTAAGTGGAGGAAGTGGTAGGCGAATCACTTGCCCGTCTGATGATGGGTTGAGACCTAAATTAGCTTCGGTGATTGCTTTTTCCACTGCCTTAACCATACCCTTGTCCCAGACTTGCACGGCAATGATGCGAGCGTCAGGTGTCGATACCGTTGCTACTTGTGATAATGGCATTCTGCTGCCATAGGCTTCTACCATAACGGGGTCTAGTAAATTGACTGATGCACGGCCGGTTCTAAGGCCTTTAAGGTCGTGGTCTAAAGCTCTGAGTGAGCCTTCCATTTTTGTTGTAAGTAAATTGATTAATTGTGCTTTTTCCATATTATACTCCTTGAATTTTTGTATAGCTACCTTCGCCCTTAATAACTCTGGCGAAATTTCCTTTTTCCTTGATAGAGAATACTTTAATTGGTAAATTATTTTCACGTGCAAGTGCTATTGCTGCCATATCCATGACTTGTAAGCTGTGTTGTAACACCTCGGTATATGTTACTCTATCATATTTTTTGGCAGATGGATTTTTTATCGGGTCTGAGCAATAGACGCCATCTACTTGAGTAGCTTTTAGTAGTAAATCCGAATTCATTTCAATAGATCTGAGTACTGCGGCGGTATCTGTTGTAAAAAATGGATTTCCGGTGCCGGCAGCAAAAATTATGACTCGCCCTTTTTCCATATGTCTTTTTGCTTTTCGCCTAATATAAGGCTCGCATATACTAGTCATCGGGATTGCTGATAATACTCTAGTATATAAATCAAAACTTTCGAGAACATTTTGCAATGCTAATGCGTTAATCGTGGTCGCTAGCATTCCCATATAATCAGCGGCCGTTCTCTCGATGCCTAGTAGTGATGAGTCGGCTCCTCGGCAAATATTACCGCCACCTACTACCACTGATATTTCGACTCCTAGATCTACTACTTCTTTTATGTCTTCCGCAATGCGTTTTAGTGTATCGTAATCATGACCGAAATTTTTATCCCCCATTAACGCTTCACCAGATAGTTTAAGTAAAACACGTTTGTATTTTAATTCGGGCATTTTATATTCTTTATATATGTTGTAAGGTAAGACTATTGATAAGTGTGATTTTTGTCAAGTCGTAGCTTTTGTTGATGTATTAATCATAGTGATTTTTTATATTAGCTGTTTATCAATCTTAGACTTGAAAAAAATAGTAATTTAGTTTAGCAATAGAGTGCGTTAAAATTTAGAGGAACAATGCCAAAACTAATTATCGATGGCAAAGAGATTGAAGTGGAAGATGGCTTGACCGTGATGCAAGCTTGTGAGCTCTCCGGGGTTGAGATTCCACGTTTTTGTTATCATGAGCGTTTAGCTATTGCGGGTAATTGCCGTATGTGTTTGGTTGAGGTTGAAAAATCTCCTAAACCAGTTGCTTCTTGCGCTATGAGCGTTAGCGAAGGTATGGTAGTGCATACCAATAGCGAGAAAGTAAAAAAAGCTCGCGAGGGGGTGATGGAGTTCTTGCTTATTAACCACCCTCTTGATTGTCCAATTTGTGACGAAGCTGGGGAGTGTGATCTGCAAGATCAAGCTTTTAAATATGGACGCCCTTCGTCTAAATTCCATGAAAATAAAAGATCTGTAGAAGATAAGGACATAGGTCCTTTGATTCAAACAAAGATGACAAGATGTATACATTGCACCCGTTGTGTTCGTTTTTCAACCGATGTTGCTGGGATAGAAGAAATGGGCGCTATCGGTCGTGGTGAGCATGTAGAAATTACTACATATTTAGAGCAAGGTCTTAAATCAGAATTATCTGGTAATATGATAGATTTATGCCCCGTTGGCGCGTTAACATCAAAACCATACGCATTTAAAGCTAGGTCTTGGGAATTAAAAAAGACTGATTCAATTGATGTGATGGATGCAGTGGGGTCGAACATTAGAGTTGATTCTCGTGGCCTTGAGGTGATGCGTATTTTGCCTCGGTTAAATGAGGGTATTAATGAAGAATGGATTTCTGATAAAATCAGATTTTCTTATGATGGTTTAAAATTACAACGTCTTGATCGTCCTTACTTAAGAAAAAATGGTAAATTAGTCGAAGTTACTTTTGCTGAAGCTTATGAGGCCATCGCAGCGAAGATGGAGAAACTAGATTCATCAAAAATTGGCGCTATTGCTGGAACCTTATGTGATCTTGAATCACTCTATGCTGTAAAAAAAATAATGCAGACAGTCGGTTCGTTAAATATGGATGCAAATCAATTTAATTATGAATTTGATTTATCATTCAGAGCTAATTATTTATTCAATACGCAAATAAATAATATTGATAAAGTTGATTTATGCTTGCTTGTAGGTGCTAATCCGCGCGCGGTAGCTCCTATCCTTAATGCTCGTATTGGTAAAGCAGTAAGGTCTGGTAAGATGAAGGTAGCTAGAATAGGCGTGAGTGATGATCAAACTTATAAGATTAAAGAGTTAGGTGAAGACGCATCTGTGCTTTTGGAGGTAATGGAAGGGAAGCATGAGTTCTGTGAATTATTGAGCAAAGCTAAAAACCCGATGATTATTATAGGTGACTCCGCTTATTTACGAGAAGATTCTCTGGTGATACAATCCATCGCTTATCAAGTGCTTAAGAAATATAAGGCTACCTGCGATGATTGGAATGGTTTTAATATTTTGCATAATCATGCTTCAATGGTCGGTAGCTTAGATATAGGATTTACTCCTGGTAAGAAAGGTTACAGCGCTAAACAAATGCTTGAACTAGCAAGCAAGAAGGAGTTTGGTTTGTTATATTTACTTGGCGCGGATGATATTGATCTATCGGGATGCAGTGATTGCTTTATTGTATATCAAGGCCATCATGGAGATAGATCGGCCGTTTACGCTGATGTAATTCTTCCTGGTGCAGCTTTTACTGAAAAAGATGGTCTCTATATCAATCTAGAAGGTCGTTTACAAAAAGCTTATAGAGCGGTTCCCCCTCCGGGTCAGGCCAAAGAAGATTGGCAAATCATTCTTGAGCTTGCTATTGTCATGGATAAGGATTTAGGTTTTAGGGATTTATCTACTTTGCGTGAGCAATTAATGAAGGAGCTTCCACCAAGTGGTTCTGAGGTGTATTTTGCTTCCAATAATAAAATTATAAAAAGTAATCTTGCCAAAGTTCCTATAAATTTCTACATGACTGATCAGATTAGCCGGGCCTCTGTAACTATGGCAAAATGTACGCAAGCAAGAAATAACGGAGGATTATAAGATGGTTTCGCTGCGTGAAATAATGGAATATTTGATGCCGATTATTATCATAGCACTTAAAGTGCTAGCTATTACTATACCACTGATTTTATCGGTTGCTTATCTTACTTATGCTGAGCGTAGAGTTATTGGCTTGATGCAAATGAGGCGGGGGCCAAATGTGGTGGGGTGGTTTGGTTTACTCCAGCCTATTGCTGATGCAGTGAAGTTGCTTTTTAAAGAAGTTATTATTCCAACCGATGCGAATAAAATAATTTTTATCCTTGCTCCAATGGTCACATTTGTTCTTAGCTTAATTGGCTGGGCTGTGATCCCGTTCGATAAAGGTATGGTGCTTGCTAATATCAATGTCGGGGTTTTGTATATTCTAGCTATTTCCTCTCTCGGTGTTTATGGAATTATAATGGCAGGGTGGGCGAGTAATTCAAAATATGCTTTCCTAGGAGCTGTACGCTCATCTGCTCAGATGATTTCTTATGAAGTATCTATGGGCCTTGTGCTCGTTACTGTTCTTATTGTGTCTGGTAGTTTGAATCTTACTGATATCATCGAATCTCAGCGGTCTCGTCCGTGGTGGATTGAGCTTTTAATGGCTCCAATGGCGGTAGTGTTTTTTATTTCTGTTTTGGCGGAAACAAATAGATTGCCTTTTGATTTACCAGAAGCCGAAGCAGAGCTAGTAGCTGGCTATAATGTTGAATATTCTTCCATGGCTTTTGCGTTATTTTTTCTGGGTGAATATGCAAATATGATTTTAGTTAGTGCCATGACAACTATTTTCTTTTTAGGTGGATATTTGCCTCCGTTTAATATTGCATTTTTATCCTGCGTTCCTGGTATTGTGTGGTTTTTAAGCAAAATATCATTTTTGTTGTTTATATTTTTATGGATCAGGGCTAGCTTGCCAAGATATAGATATGATCAATTAATGCGTATTGGTTGGAAGGTTTTCTTGCCTTTAACTTTATTTTGGGTAATTTTAGTATCTGGAATATTAGTTTATACTGGTAATTTACCGAATATGGATGGGGTATAAATAAAGTGCTTAAAAGATATCTAAAATCCTTTTTTCTATGTGATATTATAAGGGGTATGGCCCTTACTTTAAAATATTTATTTAAAGCCAAAGTTACCATCAATTATCCCTATGAGAAAAGTAAATTAAGTCCTAGATTTAAAGGCGAGCACGCTCTTCGTCGTTATGAAAATGGCGAAGAAAGATGTATTGCTTGTAAATTATGCGAGGCAATTTGTCCGGCTCAGGCTATTTCTATTGAAGCCGATGCCAGGGAAGATGGTAGTCGGCGTACTACTAAATATGATATTGATATGACCAAATGTATTTATTGTGGACTATGCCAGGAGGCGTGCCCAGTAGATGCGATTGTTGAAGGGCCTAATTTTGAATTTGCCACAGAAACTCATCAGGAGCTACTTTATAACAAAGAGCGATTGCTTAAAAATGGTGATATGTGGGAAAAAGAAATAGCTGCAAAGCTAAAAAGTGATTATCCTTATAAGTGATTTTATGACATTGTTTTTTTATATATTTTCAGGATTTATGGTTTTAAGTAGCGTGGGCGTGGTTGCAAGTCGTAATGCTATATATTCGGTATTATGGCTGATTTTTACTTTTTGTAATGCCGCCGGTTTATTTGTGCTTATTGGTGCTGAATTTTTAGCGATGACTTTAGTAGTGGTCTATGTTGGCGCTGTGGCTGTATTATTTTTGTTCGTTGTGATGATGTTAGGTAGGGGCTTAAGAGAGATTAAAAACGATATAAACCAAAATTTTCTCATGAGCGTTATCTTATTATCAGTTTTAATTTTTGATCTAATCTTAGTGATTTTTACTGCGACAACAAATAGTCATTTAGTATCAGGGAGCTTTCTTTATCCGGCGCCAGAGGGCTTAACTAATATTGCTGCTATTGGACGCATTCTATACACTGACTTTATGTTGCCATTTCAGGTTTCTGGACTCATATTATTTGCTGCTATGATAAGCTGTATTGTCTTGACCTTAAGAGTGCGCACGGGGGTGAAGAGGCAAAAAGTTTCAGATCAATTAGAGCGTAATAAAGAGTATGGTATGCAGTTGGTAGATGTAAAAAATAATCAAGGCGTGAAAGGGATAAAATATGAATGAAATTGGATTAGTGCATTTTTTATCTTTGGCGGCAGTGATCTTTTCTATCGGCGCTAGCGGGGTATTTTTAAATCGTAAAAATGTGATTATTATCTTGATGTCTATTGAGTTAATGTTACTTGCTGTGAATATTAATTTTGTGGCTTTTTCGGTTTATTTAAGCGAGCTTTCCGGGCAAATATTTAGTCTTTTTATCCTAACTGTTGCTGCAGCTGAGGTGTCGATTGGTCTTGCGATTTTAGTAATATATTTTCGTAATCACAGGTCAATTATGGTCGAAGATATTAATCAGATGAGGGGGTGACGTGGCTATCTTAGTATTATCTTTGCCTCTAATCGCTGCCCTTTACTGTGGGATATTGAATAAATATTTATCACAAAAAAAAGCTAGCATTATCGCATCATCTTTGATGTCTATCTCGGCTTTTATGGCGGTTGTTATATTTGTACAAATGGCGGGTGGTCATGAAGCTTATCACATTCATTTAATGCAATGGTTTGCTATAGGTAAGATGATGGTAAATTGGTCGATATATATAGACTCACTAACTGCATTTATGTTTGCGATTGTGACGATTGTTTCAAGTGTGGTGCATATATATTCAATTGGCTATATGCATGAGGATGAGAATTTACCGAGATTCATGTCCTATCTATCTCTGTTTACTTTCTTTATGTTACTTTTAGTATCGGCTGGCAATTTTGTACAATTGTTTGTTGGTTGGGAAGGTGTGGGCTTATGTTCTTACTTGCTCATAGGTTTTTGGTATCAAAAAGCATCGGCGTGTAATGCTTCAATTAAAGCTTTCGTAGTAAACAGAGTAGGAGACTTTGCTTTTGTTATAGCGATTGTAATGATTGCATATCATTGTCACAGCCTAAATTTCATTGATGTATTTGCTAGTGGACAAGAATTATCACAAAAACTTGTATTATTTTTGGGTTTTGATTGCTCTATTCTTGATATTATATGTTTACTTTTATTCGTCGGTTGTATGGGTAAATCAGCTCAAATTGGCCTGCATGTGTGGCTGCCCGATGCGATGGAGGGGCCAACACCAGTTTCAGCTTTGATCCATGCGGCTACAATGGTTACAGCGGGTATTTTTCTTGTTGTTCGCTGCTCAGCTTTGTTCGAATTATCGCCTATGGTCCTTAATGTAATAGCTGTTATAGGCGGGGTTACTTGTTTATTTGCTGCTAGCATTGCGATTGCACAAAATGATATTAAGAAAGTTATTGCTTACTCCACTTGCAGTCAGCTGGGTTATATGTTTCTAGCCTGTGGCGTTTCGGCTTATAATGCAGCAATGTTTCACTTAGGTACTCATGCATTTTTTAAAGCGATGCTGTTCTTATGTGCAGGCAGCGTGATTCATGCAACAGGAGAGCAGGATATAACAAAACTTGGTGGCCTGCGTAAAAAATTGCCTTATAGTTATTTGTTATTTTGGCTTGGATCTTTGGCTATAATAGGTATTTTCCCACTTGCTGGATATTATTCAAAAGATATGATTTTAGAATCTGTATTTGCGGCGCATTATAATAAGTTATTTGCTTTTGGTATTGTTGCTGCATTTTTTACTGCTTGTTATTCAATAAAGCTCATTATTTTGGTTTTTCATGGTGAGAGTAAATTATCAAGCGCGGCTTTGAATAAAACGCATGAATCACCAGCGATTATGCTCTGGCCGCTTAGCATATTAGCTATTGGTTCTTTGTTATCTGGATCTTATGGTTATTATGCTTTGAAAATAGGGGATGTTGATGGTTATTTTGCTCGGGTGATATTGCAGCGGGACTATCATTCTACTATCCCTCTTCATATTGAGTTGATGCCTTTCTTAGTTGGTATTGTTGGCATCATATTTGCTTATTCGATCTTCAGGAAAAATTATTGGATTATACTAGCTAGCAGGCTAGGTATGATTAGAAAACTTGTAGTAAATAAATATTATTTTGATGAAATTTATGATAAATTGTTAGTGGGGTTGATGAATCTTTTGGCAAGATTTTGTAACTGTTTTGATCAGTCAGTAATTGATCGTTTTGGCCCTGGCGGAGCAACTGGTTTAATTAAAAGATTAACGAGCGTGACGCGGCAAATGCAAAGTGGGTATATTTTTAATTATGCATTGTTTATGTTAATGGGATTGCTTCTTGCGATGAGTTATTTTTTGCTTAGTTATAATAATTGGATTTTATAGCCTATGATAGATTTTCCTATTCTTTCGCTTAATATTGTTGTGCCTTTAGTTGGTGCTCTTCTGATTATGCTACTTGTTAGTCAATCTACTTCTGTGTATCAAACTATTTTTGCAAAATTTGTGGCCGTGATGAGTGCTGCTTTTGCTCTTATATCATCAATTGCTTTGGCTATTAGTTTTGATTCAGAAAGCGCTGCTTTTCAATTTGTTGAAAAACGTGGTTGGATGCCATCGATTGGGCTTGAATATCATTTAGCTGTCGATGGTATGTCGATTTTATTCATTTTGCTGACTAGCCTATTATCATTAATTTGTATTTTGGTTAGTCTTTTTACTATTAAGAAGCAGCTGAAGGAATATTTAGTATGTTTCTTACTTTTAGAATCCCTGATAATTGGTTTTTTCTGTTCAATGAATTTGCTATTATTATATTTCTTTTTTGAGATGATGTTGGTGCCGATGTTTTTAATCATTGGTATTTGGGGAGGTGAGAATAGAATATATGCTTCTCTTAAATTCTTCTTATATACTTTTTTTGGTTCAATATTATTTCTAGCTGCTTTAGTTATGATTTATCATTTTACAGGGACGTTTAATATTGAATTATTAGCTACTAGCTTAAAAGCTGTGCACCCTACTTTTACTAGATTTATGTGGGTAGGGATCTTTATCGCTTTTGCAGTCAAGGTACCGATGTGGCCATTGCATACATGGCTTCCAGATGCTCACGTAGAAGCTCCAACAGGTGGCTCTATTATGCTAGCTGGTATATTGTTAAAAGTTGGTGGTTATGGGTTGCTTAGGGTGTCGTTACCTCTCTTTCCTGAGGCGAGTATGTTGTTTGCTCCTTGGCTTGTGTACTTAAGTATAATAGCTATTATTTATGCTTCTTTAGTGGCTATGAGTCAAACAGATATGAAGAAAATGATCGCATATTCTTCAGTCGCTCATATGGGTTATGTTACGGCGGGTATTTTTAGCCTATCTAGCGTGGCTATAGAGGGGGCGATTTTCCAAATGATTAGTCATGGGGTGATATCGTCTGGTTTATTTTTATCAGTTGGAATCTTATACGAACGTATGCATACTAAAGTGATTGTGTCTTATGGCGGTGCTGCTAGAGTAATGCCGGTCTTTGCAACTTTTCTGATGATCTATGTATTAGGCGCGGTGACTCTTCCTGGCACCAGTGGATTTATTGGAGAGTTTTTTATCTTAATAGGGCTATTTGAGCATTATCCTTATGCTACGGTACTCGCCTCTACTGGTGTGATTTTAGGGGCTATTTACATGCTTAGATTATATAGAGATGTTATGCTTGGTAGCATTACAAATAAGGCAATAAGTCGCTTAAAAGATGTGACCAAGCGCGAGATGACGGTAATGCTTCCTTTAGTATTTTTAGTTGTATGGCTAGGTCTATTCCCGAATATGGTTCTAAGCTTTTTAGATTTCCCTTTAAGCTATATAGATAGTATTTTAGGAGCGGTAAAATGAACGTAACATCTCATGATTTTTTAATCTTATTTCCAGAAATAGCTTTGAGTATCTTAGCGTTTATTATTCAGATGATTGGCGTTAGTAAATGGATAACTCAGCAGAGGGTTTGTAGCATAGCGCTAATTGGATTAGGTGTTGTTATATATATGATTTTTCACCTGCAAATATCCCTATATGGCGAGGCTTTTGTTGGTACTTATGTCCAAAATGATTATACGATCATATGTAAGCTTATCGTCTTTACGGCGGCGGCTTTGGTCTTGTCTAATTACATAGGTTATTATCTAGCGAATTCTTTAGAGTTCAAGTCTGAATATGTTGTGCTCATTATCCTTAGTTGTGTTGGTGCTGGTGTGGCAATATCGGCAAGAGATTTTATAGTTTTATTTGTGGGATTAGAATTGCAATCACTCGCTTCATATGTGCTTGCATCTTTTAGCAGAGATAATGAAAATTCATCTGAGGCTGGACTTAAATATTTTGTGCTTGGTGCTTTATCATCATGTATTATGCTTTTTGGTATATCGTTTTTATTTGGTTTTACTGGTAGTACTTCTTATTTTGTAATTCATCATATTCTAGCAATGCCCGAAGTTAATCTTGGTCTTATTATTGGTTCATTATTTTTAATTTGTGGTTTGATGTTTAAGCTTTCAATTGTGCCTTTTCATATGTGGACGCCGGATGTTTATCAAGGCGCTCCGATAATATCAGTCAGCTTATTTGCCTCTATGCAAAAATTATCATCATTAGTAGTTGTGGTTACTATCTTTGCATTTTGCATTAAGCCTTTAGGGCAGCAATTCTCTTATTTTTTGATGGGGCTCGCGATATTATCTATCTTGGTTGGTTCAATTGGTGGTGTTAAGCAAACTTCACTCAAGCGTTTGATGGCTTATAGTACTATTTTGAATATGGGATATGTTTTGATCCCATTAACATTATGGGAAGGGAATTCTTTCGAAGTTGCTATGGGGTATGCAGTGATTTATAGTGCGTCATCTATTGCTTTATTTGCTCTATTTACGGCGGCTCTTGGTGAAAAGTCAGAAAATGCTCAAATGCTCGATATAGAAGGGCTGGGGATGAGTAAAAAAGCGGCTGCGGCTGCAATTACGATAGTGATGATGTCGATGATTGGCCTTCCACCTTTTGCTGGGTTCTTTGGTAAATATTATCTTTTGAATTATGCATTTGCCGCGCAGCAATACATGCTAGCTGCAAGCTTGCTTATTGGTACTGTAATATCGGCTTATTATTATTTGAATATAATAAAAGCAATGTATTTTTGTGAGTTAAAAATTACACCATCGCGTTCGAAATTAAATGTTGCTATACTTTTGACTCTTATCACATCTTTGGGTTTTACAATATTTTATAGTATTTTACCAATATTCTCTTCTGGCTTTTTTATTT
The DNA here is from genome assembly GCA_964436105.1 of uncultured Rickettsiaceae bacterium. Lineage (GTDB taxonomy): Bacteria > Pseudomonadota > Alphaproteobacteria > Rickettsiales > Rickettsiaceae > JAGOJE01. Next base: position 11,833 of record CAYTBU010000016.1, read on the forward strand.
CTGTATCTTAATTGGCTAGCATGATGTGGCAGAAGAGATTTAAATTAATAACTTTTGGTGAAATAGATAGCACTAATTCAGAGGCTTTAAGGTTAGCGAAATCAAGCGTCGCCGAGAATCATGTCATTTGGGCGGAAAGCCAGACGGGTGGTCGGGGGCGTTATGGTAGAATATGGAATTCTGAGCTAGGCAATCTCTATATGTCTATTTTGCTCCAATCTGATGAGTTTCTGCATGAACAATCGCAGCTATCTTTTGTTGCTAGTCTTAGTGTATATGAGGCGATTAAGACAATGGTTGAAGAACAAAATATTGCACTTAATATGAGGCTTAAATGGCCTAATGATATTCTAATTGATAGTGCTAAAGTTTCTGGCATATTGTTAGAATCTATTAAATATAATAATAGCCAATATCTCGTAATTGGAATAGGGATTAATGTTAATGATGCTCCAGTTTTACAGGATAGAAAAACCACTTCTTTATGCGAGGTAAATTTGGGTTCTAGTGTTATAGGTGTTTTAGATTCAGTGATGAATTCCTTTATGACTTATTATGATTTATGGCGAAATGAGGGGTTTTTGAAGATAAGAGAGCTTTGGCTAGAGAGGTCTTATAGGCCTGGTGAGATGATAACTTTCAGTGATGGCGCAAATGTTATAGAAGGTAGTTTTATAGATATTGATGCTAATGGATCAATTCGCTTAAAATTATCTTCTGGCCAGATATATACTAATAATTCCGGTGAAGTTTTTTTTGGAGGGCTAGGTGCCTAATGTTGCAATTATTCTAGTCTCTCCTCAAATGGGAGAAAATATTGGAGCCTGCGCTAGGGCTATGAAAAATTTTGGACTTTATGATTTGCGTATTGTCTCCCCGCGTGATGGGTGGCCAAATGCTAAGGCTGAGGCCAATGCTGCTTTAGCAGCTGATGTTATTCAAAACGCTAAAATATATAGCAATCTTCCTGACACAATATCAGATTTGCATTATTTATATGCTACCACTGCGCAGGTTAGACGTATGAATAAAGATTATGTCACGACTAAAAATCTATCAGTAAAGTTTCCTCAAAATCAGAAAGTTGGTATAATGTTTGGTCGTGAAAACAATGGCCTTACCAATGAAGAAATAGCTTTGGCGAACGAGATTATTGTCGTTGATACTAATCCAGATTGCAGTTCCCTAAATATTGCTCAAGCTGTATTATTGGTTTGTTATGAATTATTTGAAGCCAATAAAAGAGCAGATTTGGTTAATAATCAAGAATTATGCACAAAAAATGAGATGAGTTATTTTATTGATCATTTAGTAAGAGCTCTTGACGATATTAGTTTTTTTAAACCCGAAGAAAAGCGCAATTATATGGTGCAAAATATCACTAATATTTTCACTCGCATTGAAAAATTATCACATAATGAGATACAGACCTTAAGGGGAATAGTATCATCATTTTCAAAAACACGATAGAAAAACTACACTATTCAAATCAAATACATTTAAAATGCTAGTTCTTTTGGTAAAAGGCTCAACTTTTAGTATTATAAGAAAAATTTTTTATAATCCTGGTTGCAATGATCCTAAGACTTATATGCATCATATTATCTTTACTTACTCTATCAGGCTGCGCTGATGGAACTTGTCTTGATGCTGATGATTTTGGTTTTGCTCGTTTCACTGTGTCTGCAAGATATGATTCTTCTGATCTTCAGGGGCAGAAGGATAATCAGATCGCTCCTTGGAAAAACACTGGCTATACAGTCAATGGTTCCCCCTTAGTTGTTGTGGTAAAAAATTGGAATATTCACGATAACTCTAACACCGAGAATCAATTATCGGCTTGGTGCCCGTGGTATGGTGGAAATAGTGGCGCTACTGGTTTATCCTCTCTGCTCGGTAATTTAGGTTCTGTGATTCCTATTGGTAATATTAATTCTTTTAAGAATGGATTATCAAAAATATGTGAAAATTTAGCAGTCTGCGAGTGGGTTGGTGATCAAATGTGCACCGATACTGTTGATGCTCAGATTCTTAATGCCCCATGCCTTCTAACTAAAGGAGTGGGGCTATACGCTTTAATTACCGGTCCTGGCGGTAATCCTAATGCTAATAATGCAACGATGGTTAATCCTGCCACTCTTTCTCCTTCTGGTATTGCTTTGCATGTTGGCGCAAAGCATGATGATTATATTTTATATGATGTTGATTCTAACGGTAAATATGCTCCCGCTGGTGGGTTGGTATATAAATATACTGATCCTGTGCCCTACAATAATGGAGGTTTGTATTTTAAGATAATCGATAAACATTATGGTGATAATAGCGGACAATATTTGGTGACCGTTAAATCGGGGTTGAATAATAATATTCCGGATCCAATTCAATTTATTACGAATATGGTCGCGCAGTATTTTTTTGGTAGCTCAGCTTTTTTAAATAATCCTGGAGATGATAGGAATCAAAGCGCTTTGACCACCCTTTTTACTGGGGTGACGCTGAATAATACTGGTGTAGTACAGTCTATTTACCAGTCTTTAATTCAGAATCCATTTTATAAGAATTTTGTACGTGGCTGCTTAACTCTATACGTTATGCTGACGGGTTTATATTATTTAGCTGGATTGTTGCAAGTAACAACAAAGGAAATGATTGTGAGGATTGTTAAAATTACAATTGTTGCAACTCTGCTCGATCCTAATCTTGGTTGGTCTTTTTTTCATGATTATTTGTTTGTTTTCTTTATAGAGGGCGTTCAGCAAATGATTAATATTATACAGACAGCAGCGGCAACTGGTCCAGGGCCAACGAGTATAATATCATTAATGCTTGCTCCGCAGACTCTAACCAAGCTTATTGCTTTGTTATTTACTTCAGGGATGGGCATTGTATATATCATTATTTATTTCCTAATCTTTTTATTTATCGTTGCAATTACATTTAGGGCTGCAGTTTTATATTTAAATTGTTTGATTATGATCGGAATGATTATAATCATGGGGCCCATATTCTTATGTTTTATGTTGTTTGGCTGGACTAAAAGTCTATTTGAAAACTGGTTGAAACAGTTAATATCATACGCATTGCAGCCAATACTTTTAATTACTGCTCTTGCTTTTGTTTCAATTTTAGTGAGGCATGAAATTTATGCCACTTTAGGTTTTCCCGTTTGTAGGGAGTATTTCTTGCCCTCTGTGTTTGATACTATTGATCCTAGTGGGACGAGGTCATCAATTTTTTCATGGTGGTTTCCTGTTCCGATGGATGGTAAGTTTTCTAGCGATTTAGTAACAATTCCAGTGCCTGAGGCTCATCATGTATTGGATAGTAATGGTGATAAAACAGGGGTGTACTGCGAGGCTTATGCTTGCAATGAGCCTAGATACGTCCAGCTTCCTTTTTTAGATCCTAATAGCCCTAGCGATATGAAAAGAAAGGATGCTTTTTTTGAAGCCTCATTTACTCAAATATTAGGTTTGATTTATATTATTATCCTATGTTATTTGTTGAATAAATTTAATGAATCGGCTGTAAGTATAGCGCGGGCCATTACTGAGACTTCGCAGAGTGCAACAAGTATGGATCGCGCCACCCAGACGCCTGGTTTTACCGATATGTTAAAGGGTATAGGGAAGGGGGCGCTATCAGCTGGTAAGTTCATGAGTAATCGAGGGGGGATTAATGCTGGCGCGCCTGGTGAAGAAAATTCTCCAGATACCCCTGCTCCTGAGGCTCCGGCTGCTCCAGAAGAGAAAGCTGAGGATACAGCGGTTGCAAGAAAAGAAGCCCCGGCCTCAGTGGTAGAAGCGCGTGGTGGGTTAGAAAACTCTAAGGATGATGGCTCTGGTACTAAGAGTGAGAGTAAGTTGAAACCTCCTACTCCAACAATGGATCCTGCTGAAATCAAACCATTGGATAAGTCTGTCGCGGATAAAGTAGCCGCGGGTGGAATTAAAGGTGGTAAGAAGGGATCTGTGGATGATATTGGTATTCGTAATAGCACAACTACAGAAGGTCCGAAACAACAAAAAACTTTAGCTGAATTAAAAGCAGAGTGGAAGAAGCCAGTCTTAGCCGCGGATAAAGAAACGCAAAAAGTTGGTGTGGAAAATATTGTAGAGAAAAAAAGGCCGGTATCCACTCCAGCTAGAGTGGAAGGTAAGTCTAGTGTTGCTCTAGGGCGTGACGCTCCCCTTCCGCTTAAAGAGCCAGCTGTGGAAAAGGAGGGGCTTAATGTAGAAGAAAAAGTTGTAAAGGAACAAAGGCCGTTATCTACTCCAGATAGAGTGGAAGGTGAGTCTAGTGTTACTTTAGAGCGTGACGCTCCCCCTTCGTTTAAAGGGCCAGCTAAGGTTGAGCAAGAGGTTAGTGTAGCAAATGCTGTAGAGTCGAAGGTAGAAGATGCGCCTCCTATTCCTACACCTTCTGAAATGCCATTACCAAAACCCCCTAAACGTACAACGACTGAGAACAGAGAGAATTACGCAAAAGATCCCGAAACTCAGGCTGAGGTTGCTCGTGCTAAAGAGATGAGGGCTGCATCGCTCGCTAAAAAGAGGCCTAAAAGCGCTCCTCTAAAATTAGGGGGTGAAAGTAAAGCTCCATCTTCTCCTAAGGTGGCAACACCTCCTATGCAAAAGTCAGCGAGTGCTCCATCTACGCCTCGTTCTTCCTATATGGATCATACAAAAAGTTCAGCTATGCGTTCTGATGGTAATATAGAAAATCGGAAAACTCATGAGGGGTTAAAGGCTAAAGATCGAGCTAAGCGGCCACAATCTCCTGCATTAACAAAATCAGCTAGTGCTCCATCTTCACCTCGTGGTGCGCAGAATAAAGAGGTGAGCACCGCTCGCTCTGCACCAGAGCTTGGTTTAACAAAAAAGCCTCAATCTCGTAGGCAGGAAATAGAGCAAAAAAAAGCAGCTGATCTTGCAAAAAGACCTACATCACAAGGTTCTAAAGCGTCTAGCGCGCCATCTTCGCCCACTAGTCCAAATAAGAAAAAATAATATCTTTAGTTGAAAAATTGTGTGCGATACTTTTAATTATTAGTTCACATAAAGAAAACAATAATTTCAATTATAAGTTATATAAATGAGGTGTGTTTATTAACAAATCACCCCTCATAGTTAACCATATGTATCATATATATCCCTCTGATATTGTTGTATTTTTAGCTCAATAAATGCCTTGCTTTGGCATAAAAATCACAACTATGGGCTAGTTGTCACATATCAAATCTTTTTCAACCAAAGAATGCAAAAAAGTGTTTTGAAAAGCCTTGAAAGGTTGTATTCCTTGAGGAGATAATATTCACAATTGTAGGTTGAAGTGCGTACAGCAGCAAAAATAACAGGATCGATGATGAAAAAATTTGATGGTTTTAAGAATGTTAAAATGTCTGGGGATCGAGTGGTCGCAGATAATAAATTCAAATTTGGTAAAGCCTTGCTTGCTACAGCATCTGGTATCGCGCTGATAACTGGTGGGGCTGGTGTGGCAAAGGCTGCAGACTATCATCTTTCTGTTGGCGAGACTCTAACGTTGACTGCTAACGCTAATGATGTTTACATGAACACAGACGCCGTGCTTAATACTGCTGGTTATAACCTTGTTGGCATTTATTATGGTGGTGGTGTAGTTAATATCGGTGGGGGGAACTCTGCAATTACTTCTTATTTGGGTACTTCTGACAAGATAGTCTCTCAAGTGGATGTTTCTTGTAATGGTACTCTGTCATTGAATGCCGTGACGGTTAATAATTTTAATTTTACGACGGATAATGCGACGGTAACTGTTAGTTATGGTTTCACCAGTGCGGGTGGAGGGATTTATAATACTTCAGGTTCCGCTAATCAAGGTACGTTGATATTAACGCACCAAACTTCGGGGGCTGATGTGTATGTTCCTATTGGTACCGGATCAGCTCTTAAAGCAGTTTATGGTGGCGATGCCGGTTACACCAATATATTCGGTGATACAGTGAATGCACAAAATATTTATGTTAATAGTGGCACTGCGATTTTTAATGGCGATATCACTGGTGGATTAGTTTTTGAGGCTGATGGTGTTGTTACTATTGCTGATGGTAAGAGTGTTACGGGAAGTATTGATAATAGCACAGGATCTACAGCTGGTACGATTAATGCTTCGGGTGCTTTAACTATTAATGGTACTATTGGTGCAACGCGGTCGATTAAAATATTGAATGTTAATGCTGGCAGTAAAGTTATTACTTTAAATGGTGATGCAGCTATTGGCACTTTTGATTTCAATGGTAAAGCTAGTTCTAGCTTGTTGTTTAATGGTGCGGATAGCACTTTAACTGGCACGATTATTGCTGGTGGATCGAATAGAGGTATAATCGATGCAAGTGCGAACAGTGCCACTATAACTGGTAATATCGGCGCTTCTGGTGCTAATGCGATTGCTAACATTAAGATCGGTAGTGCAAATGGTGCTACAACCTTAACAGCTGGTGGTGATGTATATTCACAGTACGTTACTTTTAGTAATGCAACTGCGACCTATAAATTTGGAGCTGCTAAGACTCTAACTACTACAGTAGTTGCTGGTACTAATAATTACGGCGTTATCGATACTGGAGCATTTAGTCCTACTATCGTTGGTTCTGTTGGTAGTAATGGTGGTAATGCGATTAGTCAGCTGAAGATAGCTTCTGGTCAGACTCTAACTTTATCTGATGGTAACTTAAATACGAATTCTGTATATTTCGGTAATACATCATCGAAGCTAACTTTATCTGGTAGTGCGAATGCTACTGATACAATTACGATTGCAACAGTTTTAAACCCAGCAAATGCTAATAATAGTGGTGTTTTAGAAACTGCCGGTTCTGCGAATCGTACGATTAATGCAACATTTGGTGCTAGCGGTAACTCATTTAGCGCCTTTAATTTGGGTGGCACTGGTACGCAAACTTTTGCATCAGGAAGTGGCGAGCAATATTTTGGAACCCTAGCTTTCACCGGAGCTGCTGCAAGTAAAGCGACATTTGCTGGTGGTGCTACAGTTGCTAATGCGATTAACTTCACAGCTGATAATCAGGCTTTAACCTTTAACAAGACCTCAACCTTAACTGGTGGAGCTAGTTTTGCAGGTAAGGCTGCTACAATCACTGTTGATTCTTTAGCTGGTGATAATATATTTACAGGAGCGCTTACCACAACAACAAATAATACAGGTACGCTTGCTATTACTGGTGGGGTAAATACTGTAACTATCGCAAGTGCCCTTGGTGCAAGTGGTAATGCGTTATCAACGGTAACAATATCGTCTGGTTCTAATGCTGTGTTTAGTGATGCAGTATATGTCAATAATATTACTTTGTCAGGGGCGGCAACGTTTAATTCAACTTTATCTATTGGTAGTGGTGCTATTTCTATACCATCTACTGGTTCTGTTAACATAACACAAAATACTACAGCTTCATTTAATTTTACTGGTGATAGTAGTCTAACTATTTCTGATGGCAAGACGATTACTGGTGCTATTAATAATACTAGCGCTAATGCTGCTCAAGGTACAGTTAATGCTTCTGGATCTCTTACGGTCACCGGTGCGATCGGGTCAACTAAATCTCTTAAAGCATTTAATGTCGGTGCTGATAATAAAACTATTACTTTGAACGATAGCGCTTCTATCGCCAGTTTTAATTTTAATGGAAATTCTTCATCTACTCTGCTATTTAACGGTGCTAGCAAGACTTTTACCGGTAATATCGTGGCTGGTGGGGCAAATAGCGGTATTATTGATACTGGGGCATTTAATCCTACTATCGTTGGTTCTGTTGGAGCTAATGGTGCTGCGATTAGTCAGCTGAAGATAGCTTCTGGTCAGACTCTTACTTTGTCTGGTGGTGATTTAGATACGAATTCTGTATATTTTGGTGATACCTCATCTAAATTAACTTTGTCCGGTAGTACTAATGGTACAATTACGATTGCAACAGCTTTAAACCCAGCAAATACTAATAATAGTGGTGTTTTAGAAACTGCCGGTTCTGCGAATCGTACGATTAATGCAACATTTGGTGCTAGCGGTAACTCATTTAGCGCCTTTAATTTGGGTGGCACTGGTACGCAAACTTTTGCATCAGGAAGTGGCGAGCAATATTTTGGAACCCTAGCTTTCACCGGAGCTGCTGCGAGTAAAGCAACATTTGCTGGTGGTGCTACAATTGATAATGCGATTAACTTCACAGCAGCGAGTCAGGCTTTAACCTTTAACAAGACCTCAACATTAACTGGTGGAGCTAACTTTGCAGGTAAGGCTGCTACAATCACTGTTGATTCTGCAGCTGCAGATAATATATTTACAGGAGCTCTGACAACTACGACCAACAATACTGGTACGCTTGCTATTACTGGGGGGGTAAATACTGTAACTATCGCAAGTGCAGTAGGAGCAAATGGTAATGCATTATCATTAGTTGGAGTTGGTACGTCTAAAGCTATATTCTCATCTGATGTTTATGCTAATGCTTTAACTATTGGAACAGGTTCTGCGACCTTTAATGGAGCAGTAGCATCTACTATTACTTTAAGTGGTGGTTCGATGACTGTAGCAGATGCTAAGAATGTGACTGGTACGATTGATGGAGCTGGTAGTTTAATTTTATTGGGTGATAATACTGTATCTGGAGCGATTGGTAATAGTACTGGGCTTACATCTATTGCGGCAGGAGTTGCGTCTAAAACATCAACATTTAGTAGTAGCGTAAAAGCAACGACAATTACTGGCGGTGCTGGCACGATAGCATTCGGTGGTGACGTAACTGGAGCAGTTAATATTGCTAGCGATGGTGGTACTGTACAAATAGCAGCTGGTAAAAACATTACTGGCGTGGTTGATAATACTACAGGTAATGCAAACCAAGGTACACTCAGCATACTTGGAACAAGTACAGTAAGTGGAGTTATCGGTGGTACAAACGCTCTTGCATCTATTTCGGCGATTAACGCATCAAATGCGGCAGTAACGCTTATTGGTAATGCTAACACAAAGGCTTTGACCTTAGGATCAAATGCTGGTTCTGTAACATTTGGTGGAACTGTAAATATTACTGATGCAGTAACATTTACAGCAGCAAGTCAGACTCTAACCTTTAAAGGAGCTACTACATTAACTGGTGGAGTAAGCTTTGCTGATAAGGCAAGTACGATAGTGCTTGATTCTACGGCTGGCAATAAGACGTTTAGTGGAGCTATTACTACAACGACAAACAATAATGGAACACTTACGATTCAAGGAGCTAATACCTTTACAGTTGCTGATGGTGTAGGTAGCAGTGGTAATGCATTATCATTAGTTGGGGTTGGTACATCTAAAGCTATATTCTCATCTGATGTTTATGCTAATGCCTTAACTATTGGAACTGGTTCTGCGACCTTTAATGGAGCAGTAGCATCTACTATTACTTTAAGTGGTGGTT
>CAYTBU010000017.1:0-248 GCA_964436105.1 uncultured Rickettsiaceae bacterium
CCAGCTTGGCTAAAAGCGTACTTGCGCAACATTGGGCAAGAACCAATTTCGGCTATAGTAGATATCACTAATTATATTTCTTATAGCTTTGCACGCCCGCTTCATGCTTATGATGCAAGCAAAATCCAAGGCAATCTAAGAGTGGGTTTTGCAAAAGAAGGTGAAAAATTCACCGCTCTTAATACGAAAGAATATAGCCTGCATACAGAAGATTTAGTGGTGCGAGATGATAGTGGCGCCCAGGCTCT
>CAYTBU010000017.1:258-20969 GCA_964436105.1 uncultured Rickettsiaceae bacterium
GAACTGAGTCTATCATTCTAGAATCAGCAGTATTTGATCCTATTATTGTAGCCAAAATGGGTCGTAGGCATCATATAGATAGTGATGCGCGTCATAGATTTGAACGTAATGTTGACGCAAAATTTGTATTACCTGGCATCAAAATCGCTGCAAGCATGATTATGGAAATATGCGGCGGCACTTGTAGTGAAATATCAGTGGTCGGAGATTTAAGCAAACCAAAACGCTCTATAACTTTTGATCCAAAAACTCTTGCTCATAAAACTGGCCTGGCATTACCTAATAGTGAGATTATTAATATATTATCTAAATTAGGTTTTAATGTTACTGAGCAATCGAATGCATTATTAATCGAGATACCATCTTGGCGCCATGACATATCAATCAAAGAAGATATCGTCGAAGAAATCATTCGAATTTACGGCTATGATAAAATACCTAGCACACCTCTACCAGATTTGCATAAAGCCAGAGTCTTGTCTCAAACACAACGTCGCAGCTTTGAAGCCAAACGAATATTGGCAGCTAAGGGTTACGATGAGCTAGTTACCTGGTCGTTCATGGATAGTAAGAAAGCTCAGCATTTTGCCGCTCTTAACTCAAAATTACAATTGCAAAATCCTATTAGCCAGACTCTCGATTATATGAGACCCAGTATTATTCCAAATTTATTGGAAGCGATGGCAAAGAACCTTGCGCGCTCGATTAGTGGCTTGTCATTTTTTGAAGTTGGGCCTGTTTTTAACCCTGATTTTTCTGAAGACATCTCAATTGCAGGAGCCCGCACGGTAAAACTAAACACCAAGACTCCTCATGATATCCGTAAAACTCTAGATGTGTTTGATATCAAAGCGGATTTAGCATTTTTAATGGAAGAAATGGGACTAGGACTTGATAAATGCTCTATTACCCCTAGCGCGCCAGAATATTTTCACCCTACCCGCTCTGCAAAAGTATCTTTAGGTAAAAATGTGATTGGCTTTTTTGGTGAAATTCATCCCAATATTTTAAGCCTTTACGATATCAAAGAGCCCGTCATCGCATTTGAACTTGATTTAAAAATGATACCTGAAAGCAAATTAAAATATGGATATAAGGGTAAGTTTAACGCTTCTATTTATCAACCAGTAGAAAGAGATTTTGCTTTTGTGGTGGGCAACAACCAAGCAGCTGGCGAAATGCTTTCTTACTTACAAAAAATTGATAAAAACCTCATTAAAGAAGTATCATTATTCGATGTTTATGAAGGCGATAAATTAGAGTCTGGCAAAAAGTCACTAGCGTTTAATGTAGTGCTACAATCAAATGACCATACTTTGACCGAATCTGAACTAAATGAACTAAGTAATAATATCATCAAAAATATGGCTGAGAAATTCGGCGCCGTGCTCAGGGGATGAGGGCTAAAAATCAGATGTCATCACTGCGATGCTTGCTGACTTTAATCCGACAAAGCAAGCCAGTAAATTCAATGATCAAGCTAGTTACTAGTTAAAATATGACTAATAAAAATATCACAGTCACTCAGAATATATAACTGCAAATCAAGCATAATATTACGACATAGTCAAAATATTGCTAAACTTAACCAATATAACTTTATATTGAATAGTATTATGCCAGACAATCAAAAAGACGTGCTTTTCTACGAAGTAATCACCCAACTAATCAAGGCTCAAAATCAAGGCAAAAAATTAGGTAATTACGTAGCTTTGGATGCAGCATTCAAGAAACATGGAGCAGACTCTCAGCAAGAATATGACACCCTCATAACAGACCCGAACTTCGAGAAAAACATACGAGAAGGAACTAAAGAAATACTTGATCTAGCTGCACAAGCCACGCATTTATTTCAAAAGAACCAAGCACAACCATTATCACCTACTACAGTTGCTACTTCAGACAAGGCGCCACCACCCAAACCTCCCAAGGATGAGTACAAGCGTAGACAAGATAGCGCCGCGAAAATAGAAACTAACACGCCAGACAATAGACCGCCGAAGCCTTCGAAGCAGGCATATAGAGCTAGACAAGAAAAGAAAAATGCTATAACTAGATCTTCTTCTGCCACAACAATAACACCGCCACCTCCTCCTAAAGTTAGTGTTCAGGACCGTATAAAAAAATGGGAAACAATGGGAAATAACAAGAATCATACAAGATAATAAGGTAATTTACTACCCCAAACTTATATCTTCCCCGCTTCTTAAGTTCTCTTCTAGCTTTTGTAGTTGGTCGTCTACTAGTAATGAAGTGCAATATTGAGCGAGTGAGGGCTAAAGACCTAATTTGGACAAAAGCATTGTAACACACCCTTCTACGGTTGAGTTTGCAGTATCTATAATTATATGATCTCTGGTCCACTCCTCATATTCACGATTCATCACCTTTTGCCAATCTGGTAATTTAAGATCGGGTATATCAACCTTACGACTCTCTACGCGGCCTTTGTGCTCAATAGGATTAGAACAAATGACCTCAATTTCTATAGCCTTTACATTTGTTTTGTCCGCTACTTCCAACCAGGCATCTCTAGTAAGAGCTATAAAATTCACTGAATCAGCCACCACTATTTTGCCGATTTTTAAATTCTCTTCTACTAGAGCATAGCCAACTATATAGCCATAACCTGAATTTATAAATTCATCAGCATTTATAATGTTGGAGTTTCGTATAGATTGCTCAATAGTATCAATACGTATGTAAGTAGCAGATAGTTTGACCGCCAATGCTTTTGCTAAAGTACTTTTCCCGACCCCTGGTAATCCTGAAAAAATAATCAACATCGCAAACTACCCTATTTACATCTTCCCGGCGTTTTTTAACTCTACTGCTATCTTTTGCAATTGATTTTCTAATGCGAAGTCACGCATTAGAATTTCATGAGCAGCTTTAGTTTTTACCTCTACCGCGTCTGGATTTTTCTTAATCCAATCAATATGATTTTTAAGTTGAGCATAAATTTCATCACCCTGCGTTAGTGAATCAAAATACAAAACACTATCACCGAAAGTCTCACGAACAAAACCATTATTATCACTAATTACTATCGCACCCGCTGCAATCGACTCTGCAATTCTAGAAGTTGGGATTTTTGCTACCATATGCTCTAAGCTGTGAATTACTAAAGCGATACCAAAATCCTTTTGCAAATTAAATAAATTATTAGCCCTAGTATCTTCTTTATTATATTCCTCAGCCATTCCTTTATACGCATCACCTAAAAACTCTAGGCCATCCAAACCATAAGCCACCAACAGCTTATCATTAGCAAGCCCAATTAATGCATCTTGCATCCTCGCAGATCCACGATTACACCCCCAAAGACTGCCAACGAGTAGCATTTGATCGCGCTTAGCAGGCGTATAAGGCACGTAATGATGGGAAAGATACATAGGAAGGATTGGTTTTTCGGTAATATCACGCTTCTTTAAAGCCTCCAGTAGCTTTGGATTACTACCATTGCTAACGCTATGTAGATCAATATAGGCATCATATTTTGCTAAATGCTCATACTTTGTCTTAAAATCACCCTTCTCAAACAACATATCATTTGGAACGTTAAGATAGACTATATTATAACCACTCGGCACTATATATACATAATGCGTAACAGCTAGGTTAAACTTTGGTTTATAAATGAAGTTCACAACATGCGTTGCCACGCGATAAAAATGAGCAGTCAAACAATAAGTAGTCAAATCCTCATAAAAAGTAGCTTTAATAGGATGCCAACCAATTTTTTCTGCAGCCTCTACTACGCGATCTTGTAATAATCCTTCACCTATCCTAGGAGCGCTATAGACCGAAATGACATTATCTCCACGATATTTAAGATTAGGCAAGTGAAAATCGCTTAATATGATGCAAAGAACTGCAACAGAATATAAAAATGCTACTTTAAGAACAGTCTGTATATTCAGCACATTCCAGATACTGAAATTAGCTTTAAAAGTACCCCATAAATAACTAGGACTTAAATATGTTTTGCAATAATAAGTTACTCTTAAAACAAAATCTTTCATACCGAACCTTCAATCAATTTATTCATACGTTTAGAAAATGATGCAGCATCTATAACCGCTTCACCCTCTATAATACAAGCTTGATCGAAAAGCAATTTAACAAGCTCCGCCGTCTCAGACTTACCAACATTTTTTTCAATATGCGTGATAATTTTATGATTAGCGTTAATTTCTAAGATTTTTGCTGTACCAGCTTTGATTTGCTTCTGCTCGAGCAAAAAACGCTCCATACGCATATCCATAGCACCTTCGGCCACGGCAAGACACACCGGGCTACCCGTCAGTTTTTTAGACAACCTCACATCCTTCACACTATCACCAAGAGTCTCCTTAAAGAAATCCAGCAACTTTTGATGAGCATCAGAGATTTTCTCTGGTTCTTGATTTTGATCCAAATCTACATCCACTCTAGTGACTGATTTAAATTCATGGTCTTTATATTTAGCAGCGATATTTACCCAAAAATCATCCACAGAATCTGTAAATAGCAAAACATCTAGACCTTTACTAATGAAACCTTCAATTTGCGGGCTGTTCTTTAACTTCTCAACATCTTCACCACTTAAATAGTAAATCACTTTTTGATCATCTTTTATGGTGGATAAGTATTCATCAAGACCAATCATTTTATTTTGCAATACACTATAAAATAAACACGCGTCAAGCAATTGATCATGATCCGTAGTAGCTTCACATAGGCCTTCTTTTAAGGCAGCGCCAAAATTTGCCCAGAAGCCTTCATACTCTGCCCTAGCATCCTTTTTTTTCTTAGCCAGCTCTCCAAGCACACGTTTTACGATAGCGTTTTTTATCTTATCAATCGTAGCATTATGCTGCAAAGTCTCGCGGCTGATATTCAGAGGCAGACCCTCAGAATCCACCACACCACGCAAGAAGCGCATATATTCTGGTACAAGATCCATATTCTCATCAGCGATAAACACGCGCTTAATGTATAACTTCACTCTTCTTTTACGATCAGGATGGAATAAATCAAAAGTCTTAGTCGACGGAATAAAGAGCAGATTAGTAAATTCTACTATCCCTTCATTCTTATTATGCAAAGTTATCCATGGCTCATCCGCAGCGAACGATACAGTTTTATAAAATTCTAAATATTGTTCAGAAGTAATTTCAGACTTAGGCCGCGCCCAAAGAGCAGAAGAAGAGTTGAGCTTAAGCTCATTATTACTAGCAGCATCCAAAAAATAAATCGGCACAGAAATATGATCAGAATAAATTTTGATTATATGTTTCACCCTAAAATGATCAAGATAAGTATCTTCACCTTCTTTAATATGGACCATCACCTTAGTACCACGAGCAAAGTCTGCATCAACCTCTTCAACAGAATATTCACCCATACCATCTGATGTCCATTTATAGCCTTGAGCTTCACCAGCTTTTTTTGACATCACTTCAACCTGATCGGCTACCATATAGGAAGAATAAAAACCAACTCCAAATTGCCCAATAAGAGAACTATCGCTTTTAGCGTTACCACTTAATTGACTTAAAAAATTTTGCGTACCTGAACGAGCAATAGTACCAAGATTCTCTATCAAATCTTGCTTATTCATCCCGATGCCATTATCAAAAATGGTCAATAAGCGTTTTTCCTTATCAATACTAAATACAATCTTAAAATCAGGATTATCTTTTACCAGGCCGCTATCTTGCTGCGACAAGTAACGCAGCTTATCACAAGCGTCAGAGCTATTTGAAATTAATTCGCGTAAGAAAATCTCTTTATTGGTATATAAAGAATGAATCATTAAATGTAGTATCTTGCCAACTTCGGCATCAAATTTTTTCTTCTCTAAGGTCATATCTCACTCCTGTTTTAATTGCAATAACCACAAAATACACAGGAATCAATATAGATGAAAGAAGAAAATTAAAGATTAATATAATGCGTTAGTAGTAAAACTAGCCATGATATTCACTCTCTGTTTGTCCTATTGTTTCTACTGGATCTACAACAATCGATTCTACTAAGTCTGCAACATCTAGTAAATCATGAGCTATAACATCTTCGGCAAGAACTACCTCTTCTGACTTATGTCTTATCTCCGCAGAAGCACCATCGATCATTTGCATGATTTTATCATCATAGCTTAAGACAATTGATGGCCTCATATCAGGATCAGGATTGAGTATCCTGATAGCAATCTCTTGCATAAAATGAGCTGGTAGTTCAGCTGCAAGGTTTTCTTCTAAATGTCTCTTCAGGCTAAATTCATTAAAACCATCCATCGCAAGTTCATATTTAAAATCAGGACACAAAAAAGGATCCTCTTTAATCTTGTCTACAATCTCTTTAGCTAAATTAGCATACAACTGTTTTGACTCCTCATCTTCTTCATGAAATGGATTACAGTCATTTTTATATGCATAGTCCATGTAAAAATGCGTCGCTTCATGAACAAGACACGTAATAGCGACGTTAACTCCATAAGAGAGAGTTAAATAAAGATCTCCATCACTACATAATCCGCCTTCTTTTTTTTTATAGAGATATAAATTTGCATGATTAGAAGCACATTCTAATATTAAAGCAATCGACGGATGCTCTATTAATTTTCCTAATTTAGCGATAAACTCCTCAACCAATTCGGGCTTCTTAGAATCATCAATATCGGTCTTGATTTTTTTTAGAATATTATTAATGATAGGATTTAGACCCACAATATCCTCAGAAATTAGGCTAGGATACCCCCCTAAAGGTTCGAAACAAAAGCAGTATTTTATATATGTTTTTTTTGCACTATCATCACCATCTAATATAGCGAAAACCTTTTCTTGAAACATTTCACTATTGCGGATAAACTCAGATATATAAGGCTTTAATTCAGAATATCTTCCTGGATTAATCGAAGCCTTATCAAACATTTTCAAGACAAAAGGAACCAACAATACCTCTTCAAAGAAGTCATTATTAAGAATCTCTTTTAATAATGCGTTCTGATAAGTCTTACCATCTAAAAAATCAATTATACTTTCACTATGAACACCAAATTTACTCCAACATCTTACAAGGTTTAATACAATTTCTCTACCTTCTGCATCTTTTGGATATAGATCGAAATAACTATCTACCTTGGCTGAATTATTTTCAAACACAATATTATGCTCAACAAAGCTAATAATTGATCGTGCCATGGAATCATTACTCTCTTGTAACATTGCCGTAGCATCTTGAGATAAAAAGCTTAAAATTTCTTCCCCACTATAAACTTGCTCTTTAGACATAATATAATGATTCCATCTTATTTATATGGGCGATTATATACTAATTGCAATCTAATTACAACATATTATTACTGTAAGTTAATTATTTTAATATACTTAATTCAAATTATAGGGATCAATATCGATTTTTAAATGCAGCGAGCTTGGGACTTTATAGCCACTCATCCATTGCTCCAAATATCCCCAGATATCTATTTTACGATCTGCAATCAACAATATACGATATCTGTACTTATTCTGCAACTTAAGAACAGAAGCTGGAGCGGGCCCAAGAATCCTAACCGCATCATGCCTCGGGCTCATACGCACTATCTGCCGAGCCTCCTGCAGTACTTTATCTTCTCTAGATCCCGAGATAAGAATAGCGGCCATGCGACTAAAAGGTGGCATATTAGCATCTTTTCTTGTGCTTATTTCGTATTCCATAAATTTATCAAAATCATGAGATTTAAGCAATTGAATCAACCTGCCCTCTGGAGCAAAGGTCTGTAAATAGACCTTTCCACGAGCATACTCGCGCCCCGCCCTACCACTTACCTGATAAAGCAATTGGAACGAACGCTCAGATGCCTTAAGATCGCCACCACTAAGACCAATATCAGCATCAATCACACCGACCAAACTTAATTTTGGAAAATGATATCCTTTAGTGATAATCTGAGTGCCAATTATGATATCAATCTCATGATTTTGAACTCTTGCAAGCACGCCAGCAATCGCTTTTTCAGAATTCATCTCATCTTTGGTAACTAGTTGAATTTTAGCCTCAGGAAATAACTGCATCACTTCTTCAGCTATCCTTTCCACCCCAGGGCCACAAGCGATCAAACTATCTTCTTCCCGACATTCAGCGCAAATATTTTTGATCGCACTAACATAGCCACAATGATGACATTCCAATCTCTTTTTTGCCTTATGCATCACAAGCCAACTAGAGCATGATTTACAAGTTACTTTATGACCACAAGCTTTGCATAGCATCATCGGCGCATAACCACGACGATTTAAAAATATAATTACTTGTTCTTTTTTTAATAACGCATCAGCAATTGCTGTTTTAAGTGGAAGAGATATCCAAGAATCTTTCTGACGTTTCTGCAGCCTCATATCAATTACTTCTACATCTGGCAAAATCGCCTCACCATAACGACTATGTAGATTCACCTGATTATATTTACCTATCGAAACATTATATAAAGTTTCAATAGAAGGAGTAGCTGACGCAAGTAGCACTTTAGTACCTATTATATGACCCCGCATCACAGCCATATCCCGAGCATTATACATCACGCCATCATCTTGCTTATAAGAAGCATCATGCTCTTCATCCACTACTATCAAACCAAGATTAGCATAGGGTAAAAACAACGCACTTCTAGTCCCAATAATGATCTTTACCTCACCTAAAATTATGGAACGCAATAAATTCCGCTTCTTTGCCTTAGTAATCGATGAATTCCATATCGCCGGCGCAAAACCAAATCTATCTTTAAAACGCTCAATGATCTGACTACCTAAAGCAATTTCAGGAAGCATAAGCAAAACCTGCTTACCTTCTGCCATCATTTCGGCCATATGATGGAAATATACTTCGGTTTTTCCTGATCCTGTTATGCCTTTGAGCACAGATGGATTAGATGACGCTTTTATTTGCTCTAAGCTAGTAAGCTGATCAGATGACAAGATAGGTAATTTTGCATTCTCTAGAGACACTGTCTCACAAGGTTTAGGGGCGCGCCCTTCTGACAATTCCACTGGTAACATCAGTTTCATCATCGAGCCTACAGGTGCCATATAATATTTTGCAGCTTTAAAAAGAAACTCCATTACATCAGAATTAATATGCAAATCTAATTTTGCTGATACTTCTCGCAAATTTTCAAACTTACTATTAATATTCACTGCAGTCACTACGCCTGTAATTTGTTTATTACGGAATGGAACATTCACAAGATCACCAGGTGCAAAGCTAGAACCAACAGGGGCTATATAATCAAGCTCTGGCAATTGTAATTGTGGTAATAATACTCTGATAGCAGACATATTTCCTTGAGATCTAAAAGCTTTAATTGTATATTAAAAATTCAAAATAAAGATAATCAGTCAATAATGCAAAACAAATACTATATCACGACCCCTATTTATTATGTAAATGACAAGCCACATATTGGACACGCATATACAACGCTTGCCTGTGACGTTCTCGCAAGATTCATGCGACTAAGCGGTAGGGAAGTAAAATTTCTCACTGGTACTGATGAGCATGGACAGAAAGTAGAGAAATCTGCTGCTTTAGCAAATATGGACCCTCAAAGCTTTACTGATAAAGTATCGGAACATTTTAGAAGCCTAGCAAGCGCCATGAACTTTTCACATGATGATTTCATCAGAACAACTGAGCCTAGGCATATTAAAGGGGTGCAAAAACTCTGGCAAAAACTGATCGATAATGGCGCAATTTATTTGAGTAAATATTGCGGTTGGTACGCAGTACGTGATGAAGCCTTTTATTCTGAATCAGAATTGATTGACGGCCTAGCCCCAACAGGAGCGCCGGTAGAGTGGGTAGAAGAGCCAAGTTATTTTTTTGCTTTATCAAAATGGCAAGATCGCTTATTAGAATTTTATACACAAAACCCTGATTTTATCAAACCAGAATCACGTCGCAACGAAATATTGAGCTTTGTTAAATCTGGACTGAATGATTTATCAGTATCGCGCACTAGTTTTAAATGGGGCATACCGGTACCAAACGATCCTGATCATATAATGTATGTCTGGCTTGATGCTTTAGCCAATTATATTACTGCACTTGGCTATCCAGAGGAGAATGGTGAATATAAGCAATTCTGGCCAGCTAATGTCCATGTTGTAGGTAAAGATATCATACGTTTTCATGCCGTTTATTGGCCAGCGTTTTTAATGGCAGCTGAGCTAGAGCCCCCTCAAACTATCATGTCTCACGGTTGGTGGACGAATGAAGGACAAAAAATATCTAAATCTCTTGGCAACACTATAGACCCCATTGCTTTAATTGAAGAATTTGGGCTAGACCAAGTGCGTTATTTTTTAATGCGCGAAGTAATTTTTGGTAATGATGGCAACTTCTCACGCGCCAGTATGATCGCCCGGATTAATAATGAATTATCGAATAAAGTTGGCAATCTAGCACAACGCACATTATCTTTTATTGTAAAACAATGTGATGGTTATGTAGAAGTAAACCCTAACGCTTATGACAGCGATATCTTGAAAACTTGCTTAGGCCTAAAAGACAAACTCACCTTGGCAATGGAGAAACAAGAAATCAGCTTTGTGCTAGATGAGATTATTAAACTGGCAGACATGGCTAATGTTTATATAGATCATAACGCCCCATGGACTTTGAAAAAGACTGATCCTACCAAAATGATGGAAGTACTATATATACTAATTGAAGTCATAAGGTATATCGCTTTATTACTTCAACCATTCGTTCCAGATTCAGCAGCAAAAATGCTTGATCAATTAGGCGTCGATGAAGATAAAAGAAGCTTTGAATTCCTAAGTAAAAAAGGTGCAATCGATGGCTCAAAACAATTACTAGCACCAATGCCAATTTTTCCACGCTTTGAAGGAAATGCATGATGATTGTTGATTCGCACTGCCATCTGAATATGAAAGAATTTCATGATGATCTAGATGACGTAATCACTAGAGCAATAGCAAATGGCGTAACTCATATGCAGACCATCTGTACTAAGCTTGAAGATTTGCCTGGTATTCTAGAAATTACCGAGAAATATCCTAATATTTTTGCTTCAGTGGGCGTACATCCGCATGATGGGGATCAGGCAGAGGATTTAAGCCCTGATACATTAATTGCATTATCAAAGCACCCTAAAATCATTGGCCTTGGTGAAACTGGGTTAGATTATTATTATGAACATTCTAACCGAATTAATCAAAAAAATGCCTTTATCTCGCATATTCATGCTGCGCAAGAAACAGGACTACCTGTAATTATTCATACGCGCGATGCAGATGCAGATACAATTGAAATACTTGAAGCTGAAATGAAAAACAAAGCCTTTCCTGCGTTAATTCACTGTTTTAGCTCGACTGAAGAATTAGCTTTTAAATGCCTAGATCTTGGAATGTATATCTCTATTTCTGGTATCATTACTTTTAAAAATGCTGATGCAATCAAAAATACTGTGAGTAAAATTCCACTTGATAGATTACTAGTCGAAACTGATGCCCCTTACCTTGCGCCCATTCCGATGCGGGGTAAACGCAACGAACCATCTTTTACCAGATATGTCGCCGAAAAAATAGCCGAGATCAAAGGCGTTCTACCAGATCTCATCTTCAAGCAAACAACAAACAATTTCTTTACATTATTCAATAAAGCAAAATATGACTGATTTATATCTTTATAACACCTTAAGCCATAAAAAAGAGATCTTTAAACCGCTTAATCCAAACAAGATAGGCATGTATGTATGCGGACCAACCGTTTATGATCATCCACATATAGGTAATGCCAGGTCTTTTGTGATATATGACCTTCTATATAGAATATTACAAACTATTTATGGTAAAGATCAAGTCGAGTATGTACGTAATATCACCGATGTTGATGATAAAATTAATGCTAGAGCAAAAAAATTAGGGATATCAATCGGTGAACTCACAAAGAAAACGACTGAGGAATTTCATAAAGATACAGCATATCTTCAATGCCTTAGCCCAAACGTAGAGCCACGTGCGACAGATAATATCGCTGGCATGATTAAGATCATAGAAAATTTATTATCTACTGGACAGGCTTATATAGCAAAAGACCATGTCTATTTTGATGTCACTAGCTATCCTGATTATGGTAAATTATCCGGGCGTAAATTAGAAGATATGATTGCTGGAGCTAGAATTGAAATCGAAAAAGCAAAACGCCACCCTGGGGACTTTGTATTATGGAAACCAGCTGATACTGATGATGATCCATCTTCAATATTTAAAAGCCCTTGGGGAATGGGGAGACCTGGATGGCATATCGAATGTTCAGCTATGAGCTATCGCTATCTTGGCGCAAATTTTGATATTCATGGCGGCGGGGCGGATTTGATTTTTCCACATCATACCAATGAGATAGCGCAGAGTTGCTGTGGATTTTCTGAATCAAAGTTCGCAAGCTATTGGGTGCATAACGGTTTTCTTACCGTAAGTGGTGAGAAAATGAGTAAATCTCTGGATAATTTTATTACTGTTCATGACTTAAGAGAAAAGAAAATAAAAGGTGAAATAATCAGATATTTATTGCTTAGCACTCATTATCGCAAACCTTTAGATTTTAGCGATAAAGCAATTTATGATGCCACTGAATCACTAAATTATATATACCGGGCAATAGAAGGTATAGAAATTATTCAAAACAACTCTCCTGACCCTAAGTTCCTTTCCTTCTTGCTTGATGATATGAATACATCAGAAGCTTTCAGCTACCTTCATGAAAAAGCAAAAGAATTGAATAAAACAACTGACGTGCACACAAGAGCACTCTTAGCCAGCAATATTAAAGCCTCAGCGAATATGATGGGGTTGCTGTCAATGGAGTCTTCAGCGTGGTTCACTCATGGTATTGACGCTGCAGAAGTAGAAATGATCATTGAGACACGTAAAGCTGCTAAATCTCTTAAAGATTGGGCAGAAGCTGATCATTTAAGAAAAAAACTCTTAAGTATGGGTGTGATTATTGAAGATCACCCTGACGGCACCACTAGCTGGCGAGCTCAGTAAAATATATTTCATCCACAAAATTAAGAGCCTAACAGAATCGTATTATGACTCTGTTAGGCTCTTTTATTTTATAGTTAACCTCAAACTTAGAAGTTAACTTTCATTTTTACATAACCTTGGTTAGAGATATATTTCTTGCTCATTCTGAGGTCATATCCAATACCGAAGTTCATAGCTCCATGACTCACATTAACACCACAACCAATATTATAAGATGATTTTGGTAGTTTGTATTCTTGTGGAGACACTTCTGCTCCGCCATCCATAATTTTACTCATTGTAATCGGATTACGAGCAGATAAAATCTGACTCATAGAAGCATGAACCTCTGGAGTTACTAATAAACCATTGATTTTAGTAATCGTAGCAACACTTAAACCAAGTGTGCCAGATACCTTATGATAAGTCTTAGAATTTACTATTCTATTTGTAATTCCACCACCAGTCTCACTATAACCAGCATCTTTAGAACCATCATAAGTTATACCAGCAGTAGGTGATAATAACCATTTTTGCATCATTACGTGACGATAACCAACAGTAAATTCACTAGCCATAGATTGAGATTTATACTTACCAGTTGCTCCAACATATCCAATTGGTAGGTTATTAGCATCTACAGCGGTTGGACGAGAAGCTGTTGTAGTAATATCCGATTGACCATATGACAAGATACCTCTAGTAAACCAGTTAGCATCTAGATTATATATTCCATATAATGATAATCTCCATGAAGGTGCTTTACTATTAGAAGTAAAATCACTAGTGGTGTTCATCTTAACATCAGCATAAGTTGCTGCTACACCACCAATTAATTTATCAGAGAATTTAGCATCAAAACCTAGAGATGACCCAACTACTTTTGCCTTAGAACCAGGTAGGTTTGATAACTTAGACTGGTTAGCAACACCACCAAACCCAGAAGCCCAAGCTCCCATAGGTATATGACGAGAATCATCACCAGAAGCCGCTAACTGCCCATTACGCTCACCACCTACAGTATCACTATTAGACCCCGTACCTATATCAACATTACCACCAACTGGCGTCACTGTACCTGTAGTATCTACAGAAAAACTATCCATGGAGATATTATCCATACGAGCCGATAACGCACCAGATACAGAAGCGGTAACGTTAGATGTAGCATCAGCACTAACTTGGATATTTGGCTTTAAAGAACTCATAACTTGTTGCTGTACCACTGGATCTTGAATCTTAGAAACCATGAAAGATAGTTGTAATGCGCCACCCGTATTATCAGCATTAAATAATGCTTTATCATTATCGCTCATTGTTAGTAATTTCTCTACTACAGGACTATTAATTCCTGATAATAAAGACATGCTTTGAGCGTCATATTCCCATTTGATTATGGAATTACTATGATTCACCAATACAGGACCTAAATAAGGATTAATCGTAGCATTATTACTTACAAACACTTGATACGCTACAGCGGTAGAAGCCGCCTCTGTTTGCGACACATTCAGATTCAATGAAGCAAGACCCGAAATATCTAAAGTACCTCCATTAACCTGTACCGCTCCATTATCACCTGGACGTATTGTAAGATTAAGTACGCCATTACCAGTCATAACCCCACCACTATCAAGTGCTAATGTGTTATTACCTAAGTTCATAGTTAAATTACTACCGGTTATTGAGTGCATTGCAACAGTATCATGATCAATAGTAATAGTTGCTCCTGATCCAGCATTTACAGCAGCATTAATTCTAGCGGCTTGTAAAGTATAGGTTTTATTAGCAGCTAAAGAAACCGTATTGATAGCAGTAGTAGAACCAATATTATCAGAAATAGTAGCATTGCCTAAGAAACTTACTGTACCAGACCCAATGCTAGCACCATCAACAGCCCCCGCTAAAGTAGCCCCATCTTGAATTGTTAGAGATGAACTACCAGAAAGCACGACTGAGCTATCTATTTTTCCACTAACACTTAAAGAACCGCTCGTAACAGCAGTAGTATTCGCATAAATATTAGCTAGTTGAATATTACCTGATACATTAACTGTATTGAAAAGAGCGCCACTTTCACCAATGGTGCCAGCATAATTTGTATTCAATGTTAATGTGCCACCACCACCTGAATTAGAAATCTGATCAGCATAGATAGTATGACCATTAGTATTTAAGGTATTACCTCCAACAACTACTACTTTAGCAATGTTATGCCCATTAGATGCCACATCATATCCTAACGAATGATTAGCTCCTAAAGTGAATATACCATGACCAGCTGCTCCGCTATTCATAACTTTTACAGATTGACCAGCCTTATTGATTGTCAGATCACTATCAAAGCCTGCCAAATCAAATCCTGCAGAAGTGATATTATCATTAAAGGTTAATTGTTGGTTTGCCGCCGTAAAGGAAACCGTATTAGCTATAGTAGCTGCGGCAGCAAAGGTAGCAGTACTTGATGCATTGTTTATATTTAAAGATTGTACAGTGACTGCATTTTTAAAGTTGTTGCCAGCACTATTTACATTGATTGCCGATAGAGCCTTGCTGTTACCAATAGTTGTGCTAACAACTGTATTAGTACCATTAATGGTAATAGTATTTTTATTAGCGTTGTTACCATTGATACCACCGGTAATAGATAATGTAGCACTATTACCATTCATAATTAAAGATGATGCATCATTGCCAAAGACAAAACTCTTAGCATAAACATTCTCACCCACAGTAAGAGCAGAGGCGCTATTACCACCAACAGTGATAGTATTTAAAACATTACCACTCTCAGCAATAGAACCTGTAACCGTTAGATTATTTGATCCATCTATCGATCCAGTGCCTGTAACAGACCCAGTAATCGTACTATTACCCGTAATATTTGCAATACTAGAACCTAATAACGCTAATCCACCACTTGTAACATCGATATTTTTAGCAAAATTCGCAATTGCTCCATCAGATAAAGTAATGTTTTTCGCATATACAGAAGCATCAAATGTTGCTTCTCCATCTTGAACATTAACTGCAGAAAGTCTTTGAGAGTTGCTAGCGCCTATTTGATCTGTGATCGTAACAACATTATTACCTGTAATCGCTAATGTGCCACTTGTAGAGCTTGCGGCTGTATTAATTGCACCAGCAAAGCTAATATCACCCTTTGTAGAATCTAAGGTAATAGTATCATTAAACCCTGCAAAGCTAATACCACCAGCTAAATTAGTGTTCGCTTTAAAGGTTGCCTGTTGACTAGCTGCTGTGAATAAGATTTGATCATTCACACTCACTTCATCATTAAAGACTGCAGCGCCCGAAGCGCCTTGCATGATTAATGTTTTAGTATTTACTGCATTATTAAATGTAGTTGTGCTATTCGCTGCCGCAACAGAAATTGAAGATAAAGCCGCAGTTTTACCAACAATACCAGTAATTGTATTATTACCAGTAAAGATTAAAGAACCATCGTTAGTAGCCTGACCATTGATTTTTGCAGAGACATCACCATTAAATGTTGCAACACTACCAGAGCCCAGAAGCATAATATCAGCATATACATCTGATGCAAATGCAGCTTTAGAGTCATGATCAATAGCAATGATAGCAACATTCGCGCCATTAGCACCCACGGCGCTCACTATAGTAAATGTATTGCTACCTTCGATTGATACACTACCTACTCCTGAAGATGTAATAGCACCAGTTAATGTAGCATCTCCTGCTATAGAATCTAAAGTAATAGTACTGTTAGTATTATTGAAATTAATACCACCAGCTAAAGTAGAAGTCGCACCTAATGTTAGTAATTGATCGGCATTAAAGATAACCGCATCATTAATCTCAGCGCCACCAACAAAGTTCGCGTTGCCATCGAAGTTGAATGTTTTAGTTTTCACCAGACCATCAAACACTACATCGCTAGCTGCAATAATGCTACCGAACGCATTATCGCCACCAACAACACCTGATATTGTAGATGCACCTTCTAAAGTTAAAGAACCAATATTTGTAGTACCTGAGTTAATAATCGCACCAGTTACGTTCTTACCTGCTGCGATAGTAATATTACCTGATATTGTCGATACTTCCCCGGTAACATCAGCATTAAATATCGCACCACCAGAACCTAACCTGATATTCGCAGCATTTACTGCTTCTTCAAATGTAGATGTACTATTTGCAGCAGCCGCATTAATTGTTGTTACCGCCTTAGTATCACCAATCTTACCAGTAATTGTAGAATCACCACCTAACATATTCAATGTTACATCTAAATCAGCAGCTGAAACATCAATAGAACCCGTAATATTTTTACCTGCTGCTAAAGTAATCTCAGTAGTACTAGAAACTGTAATATCCGCAGTCGCATCAGAGTTAAAGCTCACACTATTTGCATCAATAGACATAGTTGTTGCTTTTACAGCAGCACCAAATATTACCGCATCTGATCCTTGAAGATTTATAGCTTTTAATGAGTGAGTCGCGCCAATAGCACCACCAAACGTACTATCACCAGCACCAATAATTAAAGTACCATTATTATCATCACCAGTAGTGTTATCAATAGTAGTATTAATCTCTGCACCATTTGTAAAATAGATACTAGAATCAGCTTTAGTGAAGTTTACGACATCAGCCAAATAATCAGCTGCTGTTAATAATTGCACAGAACCACCATTGATAGACATTGTCTCTGTATATACATTTTCTATAAATATAGCATTTGTAGCATCTGCAACTGTGACTGATGATAATCTTTGAGTATCGCTATTACCAACTTGATTCATTACAGTTACTGTATTGGCTCCGCCAGTGATTGCTAAAGTACCAGAAGTACTATTAGCTGCAGTTGTAATCGCACCAGTAAATGTGTTACCAGCTACAGAAGAATCTAAAGTGATAGTACCGTTATTACCTGCAAAACTAACATCATTAGCTAACTTAGAAGTAGCGCCAAATGTTAGTGATTGATTAGCATTAAAGATAACTTCATCATTAATCTCAGCACCTGCATTAAAATGAGCATTGCCACTAAAGTTGAATGTTTTAGTTTTAACCTGGCCGTCAAATACTACATCGCTAGCTGCAGTAATGCTACCGAATGCATTATCACCACCGATAACACCTGAGATGATAGATGTACCTTCGAAGATCAAGATTGCAGCATTTTCCGCTCCAACATTCTTAATATCACCGGTGACATTCACAGTATCGGCTAATGTTATAGTACCAGCATCAGTAGTAATATCGCCAGTAACGTTACCCTTAAATATTGCAGCACCAACTGACAAAGTAATATCTTGAGCTTTCACTACATCGTTAAATGTAGACGTACTATTTGCAGCAGCGGCATTAATTGTATTAACCGGATGAGTATTACCAATTTGACCATCAACTGTTGAATCGCCTAAGAAATTTAGAACACCTGTGTTCTTAGTATTACCATCAATATTACCAGTAATAGTCTTAGCATCAGCTAGATTCACTGTGCCTAATAAGCTTATAGCGCCATTAACATCATCATTAAATGTAGCTTGTCCTGCTCCAATTGCAATAGCTTTTGCATTCACTACAGAACCTAAAGTGACTGTAGTATCCACGCCGCCATTTAACACTAAAGATGCAAGCGCTTGAGTATCACCAATTGAGCCCGTGATTTCAGAATTGCCAGAAATTGTAACCTGACCGCTACCATCAAAAACACTAGTATTATCGATTGCTCCAGTAACTTTTACTGAATCACCTAGAGTCACACCAACTCCAACACCATTTAATCCAATGTTAGCAGTCACATTATTAGAGAAATCTGCAGAGCCACCTTTAATAGTAATATTCTTCGCATATACATCACCACCTGAGAATGAAGCATTACCTAGGTCAGCTGCTAGTTCGATAGTAGATAATGCATAAGTTGCATCACCAATTTCGCCAATAACGGTCACTTGATTTGCGCCTTGAAGCTTAATAGTACCAGTATTATTTTTAGTAGTAGTAATATTACCGTTAAATTCCACATCAGCATTAGTAGAATCAAATATTATTGTACTGTTCTTACCAGCAAAATTACTATCAAATGTTGCATTGGCTTTTACTGTCATTGATTGAGCATCAGCTGTGAAGTTAACTGTATCAGTAATATTAGCCTGATCATTAAATACTACATCACCCTTAAAGGTTAATGTCTTAGTATTTACTGCCCCGCTAAATGTTGCAGTGCTATTTGCTGCGGTTGTGATTGAGGATAATGAATGAATATTACCAACAGCGCCAAGTAATGACCCATCACCTAATAATACCAATGAACCAGTATTATCTGCATTACCATCTATAGTACCATCAATTTCTTTACCAGAAGCTAGTTTAATTGCTGGACCATGAGTGGTAATTGTAGCGGTAACATTATCATTAAATGTAACATAAGCAAAAGCAGCACCTACTGATACATCATCAGCATTTAATTTACCATCGAATGTCGCTGATCCTGTGCCATTAAAATTCACATCTTGTGCATAGACATCAGAAGCAAATACAGCGCTTGCAGCATCATTTACATTCACTGATGACAACCTTTGAGTATCACTATTACCTAGTGCGCCATTTATTGTAAATGTATTAGCAGCAGAAGAGTTCACATTCAAAATGCCTGAAGTAGTATTTGCAGACGTAGTAACAGCACCATCTAAAGTTGCATTACCAAGAGATGCATCTAATGTGATGGTACCATTTGTTCCATTAAAATCCGCGCCGTTTGTAAGTGTAGTATTAGCCCCAAATTCTACAACTTGAGCATTGTCAGTAAAGATAAGTTGATCATTAATACTAGCACCACCATCAAATACTACGGCGGTTCCTGTATTAGCAGATAAGTTCACAGCTGTGAAATATTGCGTGCCACTCTTTGCATCAAATACAACAGTACCGCTTGCACTTAGCGTATCAAACTGAGCAAATGAATTTGCTGCAGTACCGAATGTAGCTTTTACTGTATTTGTTCCAGAAGCAGTGAATTGTAAGATACCTTGACTATTTGCATTAGCTGGATCAATAACATCTACTATAGATGTTATATTATCAGCACCAGCAAGGACTAATGTAGAATTCGCATCACCAAAATAAACTGAAGTTGTATATACATCTTGATTCGCAGTAAAGGTAGAAGAATCCGCAATCTTAATTTGATTCAATGCATCATCACTAGTACCAATATTACCGTCAAAATTCAAATTAGAATTTGTGACGATATCACCAATGTTAGCACCCAATGTCACAGCATCAGCATGGATAGATATATCGCCGGCAGAAACCAAAGTAGCGTTAGCACCACCGAAAATAATTTGATCAGCGTAAACATCACTGTTAGCAGTTATTGTCTTATCTGCGCCAATCTCAATTTTTTGAATTGCGAGCACTTCAGAACCTACGCTGCCAGTAATAGTTGCACTATTATCATTCGCATCAACAATACCATAACCGTCAGTACCAGCAATAATGTTGCCATTTACGGATAGATTAGCTTTTGCAAACGATAATGTAGCATCTGGATTTAAGAAATTTACATCAGCAGCATATACATCATGATGTACATGTAAATTTGTAGCCGTTTCCGCATCACCAATATTTAAATCTGCTATCGCATTATCAGTATCAAGACCAATCTTACCGTTAAAATCAAGATCA
>CAYTBU010000018.1:0-1157 GCA_964436105.1 uncultured Rickettsiaceae bacterium
CCTGCCTGCCATTGAAACATCCGACCATCAGGTTGTTTTTTGATTTGGATCAATTACAAAGATTGTTGAGTCACTCTTTTTCCATAATACGATAGTATGCGTTTCTGTGAATCCAGGATGGCTAATATCTTGTTTTATCACCCCCTTTTCTCTGGCAAAAATATCTAATAATGCAACGTGATTATTGGGTGTTGCCAGATAATCCTTTGTTAATTGAAATAATACATATTCTGTAGGTTGAAGGGCATTTTTATCTTGTGTGATGGAGGGGAAGTCTTGTGCTATAATTCCAAATCGCATCACCACATTTGCTGTGCTATGGGCAGGGTGCGTGTAAGTCATTTGAAAACATTTAGTGTGCGTATTGAGAGTTAATGCAGGAAAATCAGTAGCTATTTTTGTTACTGAATCGAGACAATCCAATGTAAGTGTCCAATCTTTCTCCAAAGGTGTTTTTTCTTGCGTCACTGCCTCTTGAATTTTTGCTTTTATTAATGGATCTTTGATTTCGCGTTGTAAAGCTTTTTGAGCTTCCATAATGTCATCTATTATTGTGTATTTCGCTTGTGCATCTGTTTGTAGCGTTGAGATGATTGGGGCTAAAGCATTAGGTGAGATGTTTTGAAATTTCTCATCTGCATACGTTGCAAGAGGTTTTGTTATTATTGTAGGTATGATCCCATCATTAGTACAATATGGTCCAAGTTCAGACCCGCCGTCTTGTGGTGGAGTGAGAGACCTTCCCATTATTGTTTCTTTTAAATATGAGTTTGCTGGTAGTTCAAGATCGATGGGTATCATGGCTAATGCACTACCATCATTTGGCTGTATATTTATTGGCATCAATATTCTCCTTGTATTAGTTGTACAAGCCCTGTGATTTTAGTTTAACCCAAGGTATATCGCGCGTCAATATTTTTTACTTAAAGTATAGAATTACTTCTTATCTTTTTGTTTCTTGATTGGTTTCTCTTCTGGGCAGGACTTTGATTTTATCTTACGCCCTATGTCTTTGACTCCCATATCTTGCAAGATTCTAATGTTTTCTCCCTGTCCTAAGATCGCTCTATAAATCTGAAGATTTTCTAATATACGCTGAGCATAGTTTCTAGTTTCATGATATGGAATATTCTCCATCCAATCTATTACATCATATA
>CAYTBU010000018.1:1257-20937 GCA_964436105.1 uncultured Rickettsiaceae bacterium
CTAACCGCATTAGGATCAAACAATGTTTCTTGGCGCATGATGGAATAGACAAAAGCTGGGTCAGCAAGGCCTTTTGGTGCTTTATAAGGGGTTGGAAAGGCATCATGTCTTAGGAACACCTTATGATAACCCGCTGCTTTAGCAAGTTCAGCAGTATAACGAGGTTTATTTGTTTTTCTCATATAATCAACCAAAAGCAGCGCCTCTGCTGGGCAGCTAGTATGAGCCATGGCATCTTTTGCATATAACAAAGCCATCATGTCTTTACCATGAGCAAGTAAAATTTTGGATGCGCGTGCTAGTTCGTTTTGATTGACATTATGTTTATGCGTGTCGTTAATTTTTGGCCGGGATGGCAAATTGATTGATTTGTTGCCCAGTTCTAGCTCTGCTAACTGCCCATAGAAAGTATAGTTAAAAGCAGCAGCTTCTCTTAAGTGTTTGTGTGCGTTAGGTTCATTACCGATTGCCAGGTCGCATCTTGCAATCCAGTAAGACGCTTTTGCAATGCTAATTGGCATCTTAACAATTTTATGCATTGCTAGAAAATGTTTTTTTGCTTCGCTTGGTTTATCAAGATATCTTAGAGCTAGAAAGCCAGATAAAAATTCAGCATTACTAATATCTTCGGATGACGTGGCGTGATGATTTGATGTTATGTTATAAGCTTCACGATATTTTTTTTGCTTCATTAAATCTCTAGCAAAGCGGGATTTTAGCATCCACCACTGATTTGCGTGGTCAGAGTCGCTATGAGCTTTAGCTATAAGGCCAGCAAGATGAGAATCGATGTCTTGTTTTTCATATCTTTTCAAATATGAATATAGCACTATAGAATTATATTTATTTTCTTCCGGTAGGTTCAGAAACAAGCTTTCAGCTCCGCTTTTATTTTGCATTAAAGCTATGGCAGTTTTGAACATTGATTGATGGGATTTATCCACTAGATGCATTAGAGAGTTTGCCTTCTCAGCTTTATGCTCCCATAGTAAATAATCTATTTTTTTTACATGGTCTGTGTGAGATAAATACTTTTTATATTTATTTAAATATGCTTTTTGTTCTGATGGGTTGTAATCTCCATAAATCCACCCTTCTTTTATTACGTGAGTTAGTTTGGCAGGGTCCTTCTCTTGTTCTGCTGCCGCAAAAGCGTAATACTGCGCACCATTGTCTGTGATTGAAGGATTCTTGCTAAACCATTCAATAATCTTCTTTTTGTTACTTTTATTATTGAGTAGATTTTCTGCAGCGACAATCATTTTTTGGCGCTGAGGCCATTTTGGATTTTGGTTTAGAAATTGCGTGATCTCTTCAAAACTGTTCTCGTTGCAATTAGAGTCCAAAAATTTCATTGCTTTAATTATTTTTAACACCACTGGATCGCCAGCTTTTTTTGCCGCGCTAACCGCTTCGTGCCATTTGTGCTTGTCGCCGTAGGCGAAAGCTGTATCAGTATAATTTATGGCGTAGGCATTAGAGATAGATAAGGTGGTAAAAGTGAAAATTATTGACAGTTTGCGCAAAAGGTTCATATTATCGTGCAGGTAATTTTAAATTAAAAGATATATTGATGAATAGAGTATTTTTATTCCCTGGTCAAGGATCCCAAGTTGTTGGAATGGGAAAAGATTTGCATGATAGTTTTTCGGTCGCAAGAGAAGTTTTCGAGGAAGTAGATGATGCGCTTGGATATAATTTAACCAAGATTATTTTTGAGGGAGATATAGAGCTTCTAACGAAAACGGAAAACACTCAACCGGCCTTGATGGCAGTATCTGTTGCCTTAACCCGGGTGATGTGTCAGCAAAGCAAAAAGGATTTACCTGAATTATGCAGCTTCGTTGCTGGTCATTCCTTAGGGGAATATAGCGCTCTATGTGCAGCTGGCAGCATTAGCTTAAAAGATACGGCGAAATTACTCAGTATTCGCGGCCGGGCAATGCAAGAATCTTGCCTTCCTGGGCAAGGTGGAATGGTGGCTTGTCTTGGCATGCCTATTGCTGAACTTGAAAAGATTATTGCATCAATAGACAATTGCCAGATTGCTAATGACAATAGTTTAGAGCAAATTGTAGTCAGTGGTGAAATGGCAGCGATAGATGTCTTAGCAGAGACGCTAAAGAATATGGGCAAAAAAGCTATTAAGTTAAAAGTTAGTGCTGCTTTTCATTCGAATCTAATGGAGCCGGCGCGCCTTAAGATGAAGGAAGCTCTGGAGGAAGTTACAATCATGAAGCCCGCGGTTCCGATTATTGCTAATATTTTAGCGCGCAATATTACCGATCCTTTGATGATCAAAAATGCGCTAATCGAGCAAGTTACTGGTAGGGTAAGATGGCGCGAAACTATGGATTTCTTGGCGGATAATAAGATAGCAGAAGTATTTGAAGTCGGACCAGGTCAGGTCCTTGCTTCTCTCTCTCGGCGCTCCGGGCATGATTTCACGCTCATACGTAGCATTAATGGAGTAGAGGATATTCACTCTATGTAAGGGGCTATTTGCAGCCGGTGGTTATGCTCTGTAAGATCTTGTGATATTCATTATAATAAGCTTTGGGTAAGTCTGTATGTTCTTCCCAGTTTTCAGTGGCGATAGATACGATTTTGGATCCCAATAAATCGCGGTATTTTTCCGCATTTTGGTCAGAGCTAATGATAAAACATTTAGCACTATCCGTCGCTAATTCTTGTAGTTTTTTATTTGATTTTAGGCTTGAATAGTCAGAGTTTTGATAATTCTTTCTATGATCGATGCCAGACAATATATATTCAGTGCTATCTGAGAGTGTAATGATATTTTCTGATATGATCGATATTCCTTGTCTTTGTTGTTCTAGCAATTGCATTTTGCTAATATGGTGTTTTAAATTTGCTTCAAAATAGGGTTGGTTTTCTGGAGAGATTTTAATTAATTCTTGGGTGATTGCTTCTAAAATCGCGATTGCATTTTTAGGTAATAGCCATAAATGAAGATTATTATTGTGTGTATTGATTGCCGGTAAGGTTGATATTTCAACGCTGTGTGTATGGAATTTATTTAGCAATTTTGTGGCAAAAAGATCAAAGTCTTTGTCGATATAAATAAATAGATCCGCTTGCTCCATCTTTTCTAAATCGCTTGGTTTCAAGGCGTAGCTATGAGGGCACCCTTGGTTGGAAGCAATGGTTTTTATTTCTCCTTTGCTTCCTAGAATCATAGATGCTAAGCTAGATAGGGGTGTAATGCTAGTTACTATTTTGACATTGCTTAAGGCGGAAAATGGTGTGAGTAAAATCAGTGTAAATATTAATCTAATCATTCGTTATAACCATTTGTAATAGTTCTGCTTTGCTTAGAGAAAAATCGCTTTTTATCCAATATGATTTTAATTTTTGTAGAGATTGTCCAACTTGCTTGTTTTGTAATCCAAGGTCCATTAAATCATTACCATTTACTGGTAATTGAGGAGGGGAATTTTGGAATTTATTTGCTAGTTCATTTTTGTAGGATTGAGTGATCATCCCAGCGCAATAAGCACATTCAAGGTAATCTTCCATTTTTTTACCATCTATCCATGCCTCAATAAGGGCAAAGTGTGAAAACGCATTGAGCATTCCAGATAGATCTATTATTGCATTCATCATCTTGTTAGAAAAGCCTAATGTATGCAGATCATGATTTAGAGAAGCCTGATCATTTTCAAATAAGAGCAATGCGTAGGTTGCGTTCAAAGAGTTAGAAAAATCATAATTTAGATTGATTTTGAGGTCATTAAATAAATTAATATCAGCTTTTATGATAGCTTCTAACATTTTTTTAGCTTGCTTGGACGTCAGGATTTTATTCGTTTCTGCATGAATACGCTCTTTAGATAATTGTTTAATCCCATCTTTGCTAGCAGAGCATGCCCTATATCCTTCTTCATCTAGAACCGACGCGTAATTAGAAGAGAATCTGAAAAATCGTAAGATGCGTAAATAATCTTCTTTGATGCGAGCGGCGGCCTGGCCAATGAATCTTACTTTTCTATTGGCTAGATCTTCTAAACCACCGTGATAATCATATATAATATGCTCAAAAGGGCAGTAGCTTAGGGTGTTTATAGTAAAGTCTCTTCTTTCTGCATCTACACTAAAATCTGTAGTGTACTCAACAACGGCGTGCCGTCCATCGCAATTAATGTCTTTCCTTAGAGATGTAATTTCAAATGTTTCATCTCCTACTACCGCCGTGATAGTGCCAAAATTAATACCAGTAGGGATAGCTTTGATATTATGCTTACCAAGAATGTCTAGAACTGTGTTTGGTAGAAGAGGAGTGGCGATATCGATGTCTTTGATCTCTATGCCAGCTAATGCGTCACGAACGCACCCACCGATTAATCTTGGATGCATTCCGTTAATTTTTAATGCGCTAAGCAATTTGGTAAGGTTTTTGGAAGTGAAGAATAAATTCTTAGCTATTTGCTGCATCTTTGAACCCTAACGCAATTAGATAGATTTCTTTAGAGTCTGCACGACTAGATTTGGGTTTGAAATGATGTATTTTTGAGAATTTACGCTTAATTTCAGCCAGTAGCTCATGTTCTGTACCGCCTCGTAAGATTTTAGCTATAAAGCTACCTCCGGGATTTAAAACATTGGTGGCAAATTGAAAACTACGCTCACACAGATCCATTATTCTTAAGTGATCTGTTGGTGTATGTCCAGTAGTGTTGGCGGCCATATCGCTCATTACTACATCAGCCCTATCTCCCATCATCTCTATTAGGCGGGTTGCTGTCTCTGGTTCATAGAAATCCATTTGCGCAATTTCCACCCCTTCGATTGGGTCAAATAACAAAAGATCAATCGCAACTATTTTTCCCTTTGGCCCTACTTCTCCTGCGGCTACCTGACTCCATCCTCCAGGCGCTGCGCCTAAGTCAATGACTTTGAAGCCTTTTTGAAATATCTTGTATTTTTCATTTATTTCTACAATTTTATAAGCGGCTCTAGATCTGTAACCATCTAGTTTTGCTTTGGTAACATAAGGGTCGTTTAGTTGGCGAGTAAGCCATTGGTGAGAAGAATTAGAGCGATTTTTTTGCTTCTTTAGTTTTACATTGATGTTTCTAAAATTCTGCATCATGAGATTTACGCCCTCTCAAATTCTTTGCTGACCTTATCTAGCAGAGAATTTACAAAGGCTACTTCATTATCTTTTAGCATATCGCTTGCGATATTTGTAAATTCATTGATTATAACTTTATATGGAATTTCAGGAAAATAGCGTAATTCGCATATTGAAGCTCTCAGTAGCGCAATTAAAGTGGTGTGTAAATTCTCCCATTTCCATCCTTCGCTGAGGTGGCTTTCAATAATTTGATCAATAGATTCTTGATCTTTAATAGCAAAAGTGACTATATTAGTAAAATGACTAATATTGAGTTTCACTTTGGTTCTTGATTCGCTAGTAATTTCAAGATCATCATTAATTTCATTATCTTTATAGTAATTAGCAATTGAAGTAATTAGTTCTTCGGCAGATTGTTCTTGGTGATTACTTTGATATTGATATAAAGCCTGCACAGCTGCAATGCGTGCAATAGTTTTAGTATTAATTTTATTCATTAATGGAACTTGATGAGAATGATGAGCTATTTATAACAAATAACTCTATAATAGTCAAAGAATTAAAGCAAGATGAGAGAAGAGATGTTAGTTAGTGCTACCAGTTTTATTATTGTTCTTGGTGTGATTATTTTCATACATGAATTTGGGCATTATTATGCCGCCCGCAAATGTGGTGTGAGAGTTGAAGAATTTTCCTTGGGTTTTGGCAAAGTACTTTGGGGAAGAAAGGATAAGGCGGGTACGTATTGGAAGATTAGAGCGATTCCTCTCGGCGGCTTCGTTAAGATGTATGGTGATAAAAACGCAGCAAGTATGACGGATCAAGAATTTGTTGATTCTATGAATGCAGCACAAAAGAAAGAAGCTTTTTCAACCCAACCTTTGCTGAACAAAGCCTTTATTGTTGGGTCGGGTCCTTTAGCTAATTTCTTACTAGCTGTAGTTATTTTTGCCAGTCTATATTTTGTTTATGGTAAGATTGAGATAGATCCCGTGGTCGGTAGTGTGATGTCTTCATCACCTGCAGAGGTCGCTGGGATTAAAGCCGGAGATGTAATCATAAAGCTTGGTGATTTACAAATCAAAGCGTTTACAGATCTTAGACAGGTGGTTTTGCTATCTCCAAATCAAGAGTTATCTATGGAAATCCAGAGAGGCGGGGAGGTTATATCGTTGAAAGTAACTCCGATGCTAAAGGATCAAATTGGGTTCATAGGTGTTTCTCCCGATCTAGATAAAGTCAAGCATGTGAGCGTTGGAGTATTTGATAGTATATTACTGGCTGTGCGTGACACTTATGTGACAAGTGTTGCAATATTAGATTCTATTTATGATATGATTTTTGGCTCTAGGTCGACTGAGCATATAGGTGGAATAGTCAGTGTTGCAAAAGAGTCTGGTAGAGCTTTAAGTCAAGGATCTTTGTTGCTCTTCATAGCCTTCGTTTCGATTAATATTGGGTTGATGAATTTGCTTCCGATACCAATTTTGGATGGTGGCCACTTATTATTTTTGTTATATGAAGCGGTGGTTGGTAAAAAAATGACAAGCAAGATTGAATCTATAGCCTATCTTATAGGTATGGCGTTGATTATTTTTCTTGTTGTAATTTCTACCTTAAATGATATAAAAAGTTTATTATTTTAATTCTATTTGGTGATCGTTATGAGAATGAATTTGAAACAATCTTTTTTATTATCAATATTCGCTTTGATAATATGCTGGTCTGATGTTGCACTCGCTTCTGTAAGAATCACTCAGATAGTGGTGAATGGTAACGAGCGTATTGAAAGTGCCACGGTAAAAAGTTATTTAGGTTTGAAGGTGGGTGATGATTTTTCTTCTGAAAGTCAAACTAGGGCATTAAAGGCGCTATATGGATCATCAATGTTTGAAAATATTGAGCTTAAATATGATGGCGGCAAGCTTACTGTGACGGTAAAAGAAAATCCAATGGTTAGTGCTGTAGTATTTAAAGGTAATAGTAAAATTAAATCAGGTGTGTTTTCTAAAGAATTGTTTACTCAAGCTGGTGAATCTATGAGCAATGCTCGTATGCAGACTGATGTTGATAAAATAATTGAGCTTTATAAAAGATCGGGTCGTTTTTCAGTAAAAGTATTGCCAGAAATTGAGAAATTATCAAATAACAGGGTAAAAGTTATTTTTAATATTACCGAAGGACCAAAAACCGCTATCAGGCATATATATTTTGTAGGGAACGAGAACTATAGTTCGAATGATTTACGTTCTGTGATTATGACCAAAGAAACAGCTTGGTATAAATTTATGGATAGTAATGATACTTATGATCCAGATAGAATGGATTATGATAAAGAGCTCTTGAGAAATTTTTATCAATCTGTTGGTTTTGCTGATGTTAATATCATTTCTGCTACGGCAGAGCTTTCTCCAACTAAAGATTATTTTATAGCTACATATTCTATCAATGAGGGGAGTAAATATAATCTTGGAGAGATTAACGTACAAAATAACATTAAAGAAGTTAACACTAATGTTGTTAGAAAACTCGTTACTGTAAAAAAAGGACAAATCTTTGACATGAATGCTCTTGAAGGCGTCGCGAGTGCTATGTCAGAGCAGCTTAATAATCTTGGTTATGCGCAGGTTAATGTTGTTCCTGAGCTTGTTAAGCTAGCTGATAAGAAATTGGTGAATGTTACTTTCGTTGTGCAAAAAACTGATAAAGCATTTATTAGTAAAATTAATATTACAGGTAACGTTAAAACTTCAGAAAAAGTTATTCGTCGGGAGTTTAAAATTGCTGAAGGTGATGCTTTTAATAGAGAGCAAATTAATAAAGGTGAGCGTGGAATTCGTAATTTAGATTATTTTGAGAAGGTGGATATTAAAGTGGTTCATGCTCCCGGCGGCGCGTCTGATCGGTATGATCTGAATGTGGACATACAAGAAAAATCAACGGCATCTATCGGTTTGGATTTAGGTTATAGCACAGCAGAAGGGCCTTTTGGCGGATTGTCTTTTGCTGAGCGTAATTTTTTAGGCACGGGAAAACATCTTGATGCGGCTGTTCGTCGTTCACAACGTAGGTTTAGTTGGAATATAGGTGTAACTGAGACACATTTTCTTGATAAAGACTTAGTGTTAGGGGTTTCTTTATTTAGTAGCGAAGGTGGCACCAAGGCAAGTAGTAATTTTGCTGGCGCTGCGCAGCCTTATGAGTCAAAAACCATAGGTGGAAGATTGCTATTTGGTTATGATATTACGGATGCTTTGTCGCATCAAATTGTTTATACTATAAAGCAAGATAGAGTATCTGACGTACCTAATGCATCTTCAGCTTTTTTATCTGAGCAAGCTGGAACTTTTGTGACTTCTGCTATTGGTCATACGCTTATTTATGATAAACTCGATAGTAGAATAGTGCCAAAAAATGGTTATATTCTTTCTGTAGGGCAAGAATATTCAGGTATTGGTGGAGATAGTAAGTATTTAAAACACGAAGCTGATGCTAAATTTTTTAAATCTTTCTTCCATAATCAATTGACCTTTAAAGTGACTGGAGAAGTGGGAGTGATTCATGGAATTAATCATCATCAAGTACATATTACTGAAAGATTTTCAGTGGGGGATTATAATTTAAGAGCTTTCGCTCCTTCTGGTATTGGTCCACGAGTTAAAACCGGTAATAAAGACGCGTTAAATGGTCAAAAGTATTATGCTTCCAGTGTGGAAATGATATTTCCTATAGGGCTTCCTGAAGAAATGAATGTAAGGGGAGCTATTTTTACTGATATCGCTGCTTTATGGGATTTCGACATGGTAAAGAATAGTAAATATTCTAGAAATGGTGTTTATAATGATAAGACCCCAAGAGCTTCAGTGGGTGCTGGTATTATGTGGAATAACAGAGTGATGCCGATCAGGATAGATTGGGCGATACCTATCAGATATAAAAAATATGATGATCAGCAGCGTTTCCATATTCGTATGTCAAATAGTTTTTAAGGAACATAAGAGGGTGTTATGCGGTTTAAATATATAATTCTTAGTTTCTTACTGGCTCTATTACACGCTAATATATCGATAGCTGCAGATATAGATCAATATAAAGTAAAAGTAGCGATCGTAGACATTCAGAATGTCTTAGAGCAATCTACTGCTGTACAATTAATGCAGCAACAGATTGCAAAAATGGGCGAAGATATAGAACATATGATGGTTTCTAAGGAGAAGGAACTTAAAAATGACGAGGAAGAAATTGCAAAGAAACGTCAGTCTTTAAGTGAAAAAGAGTTCGAAAAAGAAGTGGATCTATTTAATAAGAAGCTTTCAGATGTACAACTTATGTTGCAAGAAAAAAAGACCAAATTAGAGAGAGCGCATGTTGAAGCAATGGAAAAAGTACAAGAAGTTACTATTTCTATTGTAAAAGCTATTGCAGAAGAAAAAAAACTAAATTTAGTGTTGCCAAGTTCTCAGGTGTTTTTTGCGACTGATGATTTAAATATTACTAAAATAGTGATTTCTAGATTAAATCAGAAATTAAAAACTATACCCATTAAATATTAATTAAATAAGGATGATCTATGTCAAATAATAATGATATGAATGCAATTACTGTTTCAGAAGTGATGCCAGAGAGTCCTCCAGAGGTTACGCAAGGAACATTCACAAGCTTAATACCTTTAGTATTAATTTTTGTGGTTTTTTATTTTTTACTTATCCGTCCACAAGAGAAAAAACGTCGTGAGCAAGAAGATCTAGTCTCTACAGTAAAAAAGGGAGAGGAAATTGTCACTCATAGTGGAATTTATGGTGTAGTAACAAGGGTGATTGAAAATGATCCAACAATCGAGGTGTCGATAGCAAAAGATGTAAATATTAAGATCTTAAAATCTGCCATTGCTACGATTGTAAGTCGTCAAATTCCTGAGGCTAAAGTATCAGTAAAGAAAAATAAGGGATCAAAGTGAGATCGTTATCTTTGTGGCGGATATTATTATCAATCTTTTTCACTGTGTCAGCGCTTTTTTATATAGCGCCTAATTTTCAGGCTGGGAAGAATATTTCTTGGCTTCCTAATAGTCGTATCAATTTAGGGTTAGATCTACAGGGTGGATCACATTTATTGTTAGACGTAGACTTTAATTCTTATATTAAAGATCAGCTAGAAGTAATGTCAGGATCGCTGCGTAAAGAATTGATCAATAATAAAATTGGTTATAAAAACCTTCATTCGGATGCCGAAAAAATTACTTTTGCGCTCAGAGATGAATCTGAGAAAGATGCAGTAAAGAAAGTAGCTCGCGCGCTTGATCGTGGACTTGATGTTGATTATAACAATGGTCAAATGATCATTCGTTTTAGTGCAAATAAACTTGATGATTTAAAAGAAAAAGTTATTGACCAATCGATAGAAATTATTAGGATGAGGGTTGATCCAAATGGAACAACAGAGCCTATTATTCAAAGGCAAGGGGATAGTCACATATTGCTTCAGGTTCCCGGCGCAGAAGATCCTAGTCATTTAAAAAATGTTCTTGGCCAGACTGCCAAGCTTACTTTTCATATTGTCGATGAAAATGCTAGTATAGAGCAAGCTGCTAAAGGTCACTTACCAATAGGTACTAGTCTGGTAATTGGTGATGGCTCAGCTGTGGTGATTAAGACTAAAGCATCTTTAAGCGGTGATATGTTGCTCGATGCACATGCTACCTTAACTCGAGATTATCAAAAACCAGCAGTGTCATTTAAATTTAATAGTGTGGGTAGTAAAATTTTTGCTGAAATTACTAAGCAAAATACCGGCAAGAGATTTGCCATTGTGCTTGATAGTAAATTACTGAGCGCGCCGGTGATTAATACCCCTATAACTGGTGGTGAAGGTGAGATTTCTGGTAGTTTTACTGTGGAATCTGCTAATGACCTTGCTTTGCTTTTAAGAGCCGGCGCCCTGCCAGCTCCGCTTAATATTATTGAAGAGCGTAGCATCGGGCCAAATTTAGGAGCTGATTCTATTGAGGCTGGAAAGAAAGCTGGTTTAATCGGTTTTGCTGCGGTGGTAATATTTATGACTTGGTCATATGGCATTATGGGTATTTTTGCTAATTTAGCTTTATCTATTGCTCTGTTATATATTTTTGCGATGCTATCAATGTTCCATGCTACTCTTACTCTTCCGGGTATTGCTGGTATTATCCTCACAATTGGTATGGCAGTTGATGCTAACGTCTTGATTTATGAACGTATCAGAGAAGAAATAGGGAAGGGTGCGTCCGATTTATTCGCCGTACGTCAAGGTTTTGAATCTGCATTTGCAACCATTACGGATTCGAATATTACAACGCTTATTGCGGCATTTTTACTTTATTTCTTTGGTGTTGGAGCGATTAAAGGCTTTGCCGTTACTTTAAGCATTGGGATCATCGCTTCTATGTTCGCTGCAACGGTCCTTACCAAGCTCTTTGTTGATGTGTGGATGAAATATTACAAGCCTAAGAATCTAGGATTAGGGATTTAGTTTATATCTTAAAATAACCCGGCTCTGGTGCGCGCGCCACAATCTCTTTACCAAATATTTGTGCGGGTATTAGGATGCTCGCAGCATGTAAACATAGATTACTATGATCTATCATGCTGCCATATTTCTTATCCCCAACTATAGGAGTTTTTAGAGAATAAGCAGCGTGGCATCTGATCTGGTGCATTCTTCCAGTATGCGGAGTAAATTCAATTAGATGGATATCATTTTTACTTTTGAGTAATTGATATTCCGTTTGGGCTAGCTTAGCATCTTTATCATTTTTGCTTACTTCATAAATTTTATCATGTATTTTACTTAAGTAAGAGCTGATCATCCCTTTTTCTGATTTTAAAGAGCCATGGGTAATGGCTAGATATTTTTTTGTAATTACTCTTTGTTCTAATGCTGCGCCAATGATTGTGGCTGCTTCGCGCGATTTTGCTAGCACTAGTACTCCGCTGGTCTCGCGATCTAATCTATGTACCAACCTTAAGTCATAATCCTTGCTGTTAAGATACTTTAGGGCGTGATCGATGGATAAACTAATGTTACTTCCGCCTTGAGTAGCAAGTCCTGATGGCTTGTTGATAACTAAAATATTATCATCTTCATATAATTTATAAATATTGATGATTTTATGAGATAGCGCAACAATAGCTGCGTCAAAATATTCTTGCTTTCTAGGGCCTTGATTGATTGTAAAATAATCATTAGTAAGGATGATGTCGCCAGCGCTAACCCTATCGCTGGTTTTCACTTTGGCATTATTTAATTTGATATCACCTTGCCTTGTCGCTTTCTCTATCAACCCCTGGCTTAAGCCCGGATCTATGGTGCGTAAATAGCGATCGAGTCGCATTGGAGTTGTAATGTCAGTAACAGTAATTTGATGCATCAGAGCCTTATTTCTTCTTGGTGGTCGCTGTGGGCGCCGGTTTATTTTTTTCAAAAAAGTATTTCGATTGGTCCCTTAGGTCGATTACTTTGTAATCCTGATCAAAAAGTTTATTACTTTGGTATAGTTTGGATAGATATTGATAAGCATCTACAAAGTTTATTTCTGGCATCTTTACAGTTATATCTTGTTCTAATATAAGGTTCCATCTACGTTCGCCATATCTTACAGAGGATATGATATGTTTTTTTAATTCCGTATCGGAATCTATGTTATGGATAAGATTTGCTACATGCAGTGGAGCATCAGAGCCAATAATATGGGGTAATTTTGTGAATTTTACAATGTCGCTTGGAGTAATGACATGACCTTCATCGTCTACTAGGTATAATTTTTTATTTTGCTGCCAAATAGCGATTGGTTCGCGTTCAGTAATATTGATATAAATGGTACTAGGGAATCTACGTTCAATAACAACATTTTTTATCCAATCATTTTGTAATAACACTTCCCTGACATGTTCGATAGGAATAGAAAGTAGGGGCGTCCCCACATCAGCATTTAATGTTGCCGCTATATCTTCCGTTAAGACATTGTGCTGTCCTTCAATGAGAACATTCTCCAGCACTAAACCTTCTTCTGCTGCTGATTCATACAGATGAGATACGATCCAGCGTTTTATCGGGCTTAGGGTTTCGGTAAAATACCCAAGGCATATTAAGAGCACTGAGGTGATTTTGAGGATAAAAAATATTCTTTCCCAATAAAACCTTATTTTACGTCTGAGCGTTATATTAGGCTTGATTGATTTTTTTAATATAAATTTTTGTTTCATGATTCGTAAACAGCCTGACTTAATA
The DNA here is from genome assembly GCA_964436105.1 of uncultured Rickettsiaceae bacterium. Lineage (GTDB taxonomy): Bacteria > Pseudomonadota > Alphaproteobacteria > Rickettsiales > Rickettsiaceae > JAGOJE01. The sequence continues at coordinate 14,618 of CAYTBU010000018.1, forward strand.
TTTCTTGGATTAACTCTTCAAAACTTATCCCAACTTTTTGTGATATTTCTGGGCAAATTGAAAGAGGTGTCATTCCAGGGTGGGTATTGACTTCTAATATATAGAAATCATCCTCCTGATCGCTATAAATAAATTCCACTCGACACATACCTTTAGCATTCATAGCAGCAATAGCTTTTTCTGCGAGTTCTAATGCTCTTTTATAAGCTCCTTCGGATAAATTAGCTGGAAAAATATGCTCAGCAAAGCCGTCAGTATATTTGGTTTCATAATCATAGAAGCGTTTGTTTTGAAGTAGTTTTATTTCGAGCACACCAAGCGCTTTGCCATTTAAAACAGCAATTTGCATCTCGCGGCCCTTGATATATTTCTCAACTAATATTACATTGCCATATTTAAAATCATAATCAGCGAATTTGAAGTCATCCCCTTCAAATATTACCTGCACACCAACACTTGATCCTTGGGTTAATGGTTTAATTACATAAGGCCGAGCCATAGGATCAATTTTAAGGTTATCTGCTTTTTTGACGTAAACCGCAGAAGCGCAGTTTATGTTGTGAGCTAGAAAAATCTCTCTGGATCGTTCTTTGTCAAAGGCAATTGCTGAGGAGAGAAGCCCTGAATGAGTATATGGAATACGCATTATATTAAGCAGGCCCGGTACGCATCCATCTTCGCCGTAAGTTCCATGCAGGCAATTAAATATTTTGTCAGGTTTTATTTCGCTCAGTATAGTAGATATATCCGCTCCCATATCTACTTTTGTCACTCTGTATCCAAGGTTGACTAAGGCTTTAATTACTCCTACAGATGAGCTAAGCGATACCTCGCGTTCGGCTGACATACCGCCGGCAAGTACAACCACATGCTCTGTTCCTGTGCTGGCAATAATGTCTATTTCACTTGTCTTTTTAAATGTCGTTTCAAAATTGGTCATAGTGTGCCTTTTATATTACTTTTTTCCTATCCGTTTTACTTCCCATGTCAGCTGAGTATCACTTGTGCTAAGCACTTTGTTTTTAACTAGTTCTCCAAGGTTTTCGAGGTCGCTAGCCGTAGCATTGCCGGTGTTAATCATAAAGTTACAGTGCATTTCTGACATTTGCGCGCCCCCTATTCTAGCTCCACGCATACCAGCTTTATCGATTAATTGCCATACTTTTTGACCTGGTAGGTTCATAAAAGTGCTACCACAAGTTTTTTCTTTAACTGGTTGGGATGAGGTGCGATGATTCATGATTTGATCCATCTTCGCCTTAATATCATTTTGATTGCCGGTTTTATAATGACAAATAGCGCTAGTGAAAATAAGATTTTTAGGCAAGCTGTTACCTCGATATTTAAAACCTATTTGATCACTTAGAATAGTATGGATTACACCATTACGGTCTAACGCTTCGATTGAGATTATTATATCTTTGAACTCATGAGAATAAGCTCCGGCATTCATGGCAATTCCACCACCTATCGATCCTGGAATACCAAGTAAGAATTCAAAACCTTCGATAGAATTTTGATAGCAAAATTGTGCAAGGTTATAATTTAAGCAGGCGGTGCCTATTTTGATTTTATCATCTGAAATAATTTCTATGGATGCAAAGGCTTTGCCTAATTTAATTACCACCCCATTAATGCCACCATCTCTGATTAGAACATTCGAGCCAGCGCCTAATGTCATTATTTCAATATCTTGTGGCAGTTCTTTTAGGAAACAAGATAAATCGTCAAGGTCTGCTGGTTTAAACAGTAAATCCGCTGGGCCACCAACTTTAAACCAAGTGAGAGGTGCTAGAATAAAGTTTTCTCTATATTCTCCACGTACGTTAGGAAGGTTTTGAAGAAGTGAATCATTTGTCATTTAAGTGATCGTAATTTATCTGCAAGGCTTGCGGCGATATAAGTGATACTCCCAGCTCCCATCATTAAAACTAAGTCGCCATTTGTAATTTGAGGGCGCAATAATTCTGAAAGTTGCTCTGTGTCGCTAAGATAATGCACGTTTTTATGATTTTGCCCAATTTTTTGGACAAGTTCGTAGCTATTGATATTTTTAATTTCTTGTTCCCCAGCAGAATAGACATCCATAACATAAACAATATCCGCTCCTTTGAAGCAAGCTGCAAAATCATTAAATAGATTTTCTAACCTTGAATATCTATGAGGTTGGAAAATAGCAATGAGTTTGCCTTCACTTCCTTGTAGAGCATCTCTTGCAGTATTTAAGGTTGCGGTGATTTCAGCTGGATGATGTGCATAATCATCTATTATTATTGCATCATTATATTCACCAACTTTAGTAAAACGTCTTTTTACGCCATTAAAGTTTTGAAATCCTTTCTGGATTAACTCAATACCAAAATCAAGTTCTGCCGCAATAGCTATAGCTGCTAAAGAATTTAATATATTATGCTGCCCAGGCGTTGGTAATGTGATGTTTTCAATGACAAAGTAACTTGAGGCATTTGGTAATTGTACTTTGACATCATATGTTGATGATGTAACGTTATTACGAATATTAAAGGCCCTAACATTTGCATCTTCAGAAGTTATTCCATAAGTGATTATTTTCCGTACTGTTATGTCAGAAATTAGCTCTCTAACAGCCTTATGATCTACGCAAGCAACTGCAAAGCCATAGAAGGGGAGGTTGGTGATGAAAGACTTAAAAGCAGAGAGTAGATTATCAAAAGTATGATAATAATCCATATGTTCAGGGTCGATGTTAGTTATTACTCCAATTGTAGATGGAATTTTGATAAAAGTAGCATCAGATTCATCAGCTTCTGCTACTAAATAATCGCCATCACCTAGGTAAGCATTAGTTGCTTTATTGTTGATGATGCCGCCATTAATTACAGTAGGGGCAAGTCCGGCAGCTTCTAGCATACATGCTACCATTGAGGTCGTGGTTGTTTTTCCATGAGAGCCAGAAATAGCAATAGACGTTTTAAACCTCATTAATTCAGCTAGCATCTCGGAGCGTTTAATTACGGGTATATGTTTTTTGATAGCTTCAATTACTTCAGGGTTATCAGCCTTAACTGCAGATGAAATAACCACATAAGACGCTTTCTCGATATTTTTGGCCTCATGCCCTATAAAAGTTTGTATTCCTAGATCTGATAATCTTTTGGTGTTAGAGTTGCTTAATAAGTCAGACCCCTGGACGGAATAACCCGTGCTATGCATTATTTCAGCGATGCCACTCATGCCTATTCCACCTATGCCAACAAAATGTATAATGCCTAGTTTATGCTGTATTTTTAAATTTTTCATCTTTGCTCACTGAACTCTTGTTATATTCCGATGCATAATAGCATTTTTGATTTCAATTCGACAGAGATTTTTGTATAATTTACCCATAATACTTTGGAAATATAATCTAATGACTAATATAGTAATTTTAGGCGCTGGTTTAAGTGGTGAAATAACGGCTTTAGCTTTTGCCTCAAAAGGCATTAAGACTTTGTTGCTTGAGGCAAGTGATCTTAAGTTCCCAAAAGACGGACGTACGATTGCTTTGACTAATTTGTCTAAGAGTTTTCTGGATAAAATAGGAATTTGGTCGTCTCTAGAACCTTATATATCTGATATTAAGGATGTTTATGTTGCTGATGATTTTTCGCCCAGGATGCTGCATTTATCAGAATCTAAAAATAATTATCAGGCTCTGGGTTATATGATTGAGAGTTATAACTTAAGAGAGGTTATACATAATCTGGTTCTTTCAAATCCTTTGATTACCTTTAAAACTTCTATCAACTATGAGCTGCTTGATAGCGGAGCCGAAGGAAAGGCGATATTACAAATAGCGGATAACAAAATCACTGCTGATTTGATTGTTATTTGCGATGGTCGTAATTCAAAAATACGCAGGGAGTATTTTGTTGATTCTTTTTATAAGGATTATCAGCAATCGGCTCTTACATTTCACGTAGAGCACACAAAGATGCATGAAAATACTGCTGTAGAGCATTTTATGAATCGGGGGGTGTTTGCAATTTTGCCCCTTAGAAACCAATATCAATCTGCTATTGTATGGGCTGAAAAAAGCGAATTAGCGGAAATATATAAAGATATGTGCCCTGAAGAATTTTTGCCTCATTTACAAAAGAGATTCGGGGATTTTTTAGGGGAGGTGAAGGTTACCACTCCTATTCAATCCTATCCACTTACGGCGCGTATAACAAAGAATTATTATTATAATAAACTTATATTAGTTGCCGATTCAGCTCATAATATACACCCTCTCGCAGGGCAAGGTTTGAATCAGGGAATTAAGGATATTGAGTCGTTAGTATCTATTGCTTCACGTAATTATTCTGTTGGATTAGAATTTGATAAATTAGCGGGGGAAGAATATGAAAGAAGTCGCAAAAGTGATAATTATGCGATGTTTTTACTAACGGATAATCTTAATCGTATTTTTTCTAATAACATTCCAATATTACGTCATTTGCGTAAAGTTGGTCTTTCAATGATTGATAGAATGTCATTCTTGAAGAAAAGGTTGGTGAAATAGCTCGTCATCACGAGGCGCGCATGTGCGCCGTGGTGATCCAGTGTGTGTATTCATTATTTTTCTGGATAGCGACGCTTCGCTCGCTATGACAGGGATTTTCACATCGCGCTGATGATCTCCTCGCCATGACGGTATAACGCCGGAGCAAATTCAACTCAGCAAATCTAAGACTTATTACTTCTTCTTAGCTGGTACAGATGTCGGTGTTGGCAATTCATAATGAGGCGGAACATCAAGAGGTTTATTGGTCTTGACTGCATATTCATTAGGTCCTGTAGTAACTAGGCCTAGTTTTTCTTTGTTTTTAGCGCTGCATCCCGCAAGAATAACAATAGAAGCAATAATAGCGATGGATTTGTAATTCATAATGATCCTCTTTTTATTTTTTATAATATAAAATGTATTTTTATGTGCAAGTCTATTTATTTCTGATGTGGCTATAAATTATCACGCATACCCCAAGAAAAATAAAACTATCAGCTAAATTAAAAGCTGGAAAATCATATTCTCCTAAATGGAAATAAAGAAAATCAAATACTGCGCCTTGTGTAATGCGTCCATATAAATTGCCAACTGCCCCGCCTATGATTAGGACGTATCCTGCAAACAATGTTTTAGAAATCGGTGTAATTAATAGGTAATATAAATATACAATGATGCAGCTATTAAGCCCAATGAAGATCATATTGCTATATTGATAATATTGCCCAAAAAGCCCAAAGCTAATTCCATGATTCCAAGCGAGGACTAAGCTAAAAAAACTAGTAATTTCATGCACATATCCCGGCATTGTTTTTACATGGGCAAGAATTGAATGTTTACTGACTTGGTCCAAAATAGTGCAAAGAATAATAGCAAAAGTACCATATATAAGGCGCATGACGATGAATCTATAAAATGAAATTAAAAGAGCATTATAAACTATCTTTTGACTTTTAGGAAGATATTGTGTAGATATCAGTGGATAATTAGTCGTTTGTTTGCACAGGCGTGAATTCGTCACCCGCGAGAAGGATGTTAATCCGACGTGGCAATCTAGATTCGAAGAGCACGTAGTGAAATAATGATTATAAACTGGATAACCACGGCGCTCAGGAGCGCCTAGTTATGACGCTTTCAAGTTTATGCCATTTAAAAACAACAGACTATTATAGTGCCCCTGTGGTGAAATTGGTAGACGCGACAGACTCAAAATCTGTAGCCTGCAAGGGCGTGCTGGTTCAAGTCCGGCCAGGGGCACCATTTCGGAATTAGATGTTTTAAGAATGGCTCGAGATATAACAAAAAGACAAGCGGTTCTATCAATGGACAACCAAAACCAGCAAATAGTGTGGCAATTCATTAGAGGCGATTTGCCAGTTCAGGAATTTGAAAAGTGGTTGTACGCTAATAATGACTTTGAGAATACCGTCGGACAAGAATTTTATCTCGAACTAATTTCCGCTAATTTTAAAGCCAATCCCGACGTTTATCTGTTGAAGCAAAAACTTGGGGAGTTCATGCGCCAGAAAGTCCCTCTGAGCTGCGAATGCGTAGCTTTACCCAATCTAGCCGTTACAGATATGGGCTCAGAACAAGAAGAGCATATTTGGGAAACGCTAGAGGAAGCTAAAGTATACGGTGAAGCTCGCTGGTGGCTTGCGTTATATAAATGCAAAAAATGTGGGCAATATTGGCTGGTAGCACAAGAATCCTGTCATAATGATATTCATTGCCTTAAGAGGCTGGAGACAATAGAAGCAGAAACAATAATCCAAAATGATGAATGGCCAAAATCTTTTGAAACACTCGAAGA